>JAFWYI010000140.1 GCA_017522745.1 Mailhella sp. | reverse complement strand
CCTGTGACCATGCCTGAATCGCTGTACGAAAATCCCCAGCAGGTGTTGAAGAAGGCCCGCGAAGGCAACCCCAAGCTGGCGGCGTTCAAGGAAGACGTGGAAAGCGCCCGCGCCCGCAAGCAGCAGGCAAAGGCCGCCTATAGCCCCACCATCGACATCGAAGCCGGTCCTTCCTATTCCGACCGCGATGCCAGAAGGGAAATGTTCACCTCCGAATTCGGTGTTGCCGCTGTTGTCCGTTGGAATCTGTTCAATTCCATGGCCGATGTGAACGAGAACAAGGCCGCCGCGGCGCGTATCCGCCAGGCTCGCCAGACCCTGTACGACTTCAACGATGAACTGAAGCTGCAGGTGGAAGAAAGCTGGACCCAGCTTGAGACCGCCAAGGATCAGCTTGCTTTCTACGAAGAGGCCGTGGAGTACAATATCAGCACCCGCGATGCTTATCAGGAGCAGTTCGTCCTTGGTCAGCGTTCGCTTCTCGACGTGCTCGATGCCGAGAACGAACTCTTCAACTCCTCGTCGCAGGCGGCTACCGCGCACGGCAATGCGCTCATCGCTGCCTACAGGCTGAAGGCTCTCACCGGCGAGCTCATCCCGAGTTTCGGCATCCGCACCGCCATACTCAAGGTCACCGCCAACGACCATGAACCCCTGGACAGTGTGACCATGCCTGAATAGCGAGTTGAGATGAAAGGCGTTGTCTGAAGGCACGCCTTTTTTCTTATCCTGCTCCGGGTTCCGGTCTGCCCCGGGCAGGCTCACCTTGTTTACAGCGCACGAGGAAGAAGATATTCTGAAACAAATAGTTGCAGGGAGGCCGCACCACCTATGGTGGCCAGGAACACCGTACAGTATCTGAAATATCAGGCGCTTTTTGCCGTGTGCATGGTGCTGCTGTGCAATGTTCCGCACGCGTGGGCAGAGCCTCCCGGAACAGCACGCTCTGCAGAGAGGGCCAACAGCTCCGTCAGAAGAGCAAAGCCGCATCTCTTTGGCACGGTGGCTTTCCGAAGACCATTGGAAAAACAGAAGAACTGGATTTCCGTCCTGCAGCGCAATGCCGAGTCCCCCATCTTCGAGGATAAAAAGCGCCTCAGCCGTTCCATCACATGGGAGGAGCTGAAGGAGAAAACGCAGGACAGACCGTTCAAAGAGATGCTCGACGTGGTGAACCGCTTCTGGAACTCGTGGCCGTACCGGCTTGATAAGGAAGTGTGGGGGAAGGACGACTACTGGGCGACTCCGGCAGAATTCCTCAGCCGCTCAGGCGACTGCGAAGATTACTGCATCGCCAAATATTTCACCCTGCGTGAACTCGGTGTGCCTGCCGATGATATGCGCATCGTGGTGGTACGCGAAACTGTTCGCGGCGTGGCACATGCCGTGCTGGCGGTATACGAAGGCCAGCAGGTGCATATACTCGACAACCTCGTCGAGCATGTTCGCCCCATGCGAAGGGTGCGCAACTACCAGCCGTATTTCTCCGTGAACGAGAACGGTTGCTGGATGCATGTGAAGGCAAAGCCCTCGAAGGAGGGCAAAGCTATGGAGAATGGACATGGAACAGAAAGATAACGCAAGCTGGGGCATTTCCCGCCGCCCGGCCCTGCTGGCAGGGCTTGGCCTTGCCGTGGTTTCGACCCTTCTTGCCGTGTACGTCGGCTCTGCCCGTGTTGAGCTGAAGAAGCAGGCCGTGCTTGAAGAATGTCAGTCTTCGGCTCTTGCGTGGCTCGAAGGCACGAGCGCGGCAGTAGGCCACTGGCAGCGTGAACAGAAGGAGCAGCGGCTCCGCATAAGCGGCTCCGAGACCTATCGCCTCTTCGCTGGTGATCTTTTCGGTGCCGACAGTTCCGTCACCTCGCGCATCAACGAGATAGCGGGAACTGCCCCTCAGAAGCTCGACGGCGCGAAGGTCGAGCTCTCCCAGCTTGCAGAGGAGATCCCGCATTTTCGCCGCCTGCTCAAGGAATACGCAGATCTGAGCGGCTTTGCAGATGCCCGCATCATCAATGCGGCAGGGCACACGCTGCTTTCCGTCCAGAGCAAGCCCGCCGCGCTCAGTACGCTCCAGCGGGAAGCCGCGGTACGTGTCATGCAGAGCGGCAAGGCAGAACTTTTGCCTGTACGTCCCTGCACCAGTGGGCTCATGCTCGATTCCTTCGAACCCATCTTCGGGCTGGACGAACCGCACAGCCCTGTAGCCGTGTTCATGGCGTCGCATTCCGTGCTTGCGGACCTCACGCAGTTCTCGGCCCGCCCCAAGCCTGAAGAGCTGGCCGTGGGTGTGTTCCTCCAGCGCAACGAAGCCCGCGCAAAAGCCGCCGGTTCCCCTGTGTGGGAGACTGTGGGCGCGCCTCTCCCCAAGCCTGTGAGTGAAGCCCTCTCCGCCGAGCTGGAAGAACAGAGAGCTTCACTCCCCCTTGCCCTGCGAGAATCCGCCTTCGGGCGTAATGCTGTGTATTCTGCCGCTCTGCCGCTGGAAAGCGGGGCAATAGCTCTGGAAATACCTGCCCCTGTGCTGGAACATCGTATGTTCCAGGCGGCGCTCCCGGTCTATATCGCCGTGTTCTTCTGCTGGCTGGCCTTCCTCCTGTTCGGTCTGCTCGTGTGGTGGATAGGCGTGGGGCGTCAGCAGAAGGCCGTGGCTTCCGAGCTCAAACTGCTCCATCAGACCGTTTCGCGCCAGAAAGACCTGCTGGACAGCGTGAACATCTCGCTGGACATCGGTCTGTTCATGGCTGATGTGAAGGGGCAGATACACGTCTGCAACCGCGCCTTCGCTTCCATCGTCGGCATGGACGAGGAACATATCCAGAATCAGCCGCTCTTCTCCGTACTGCCTGAGGGCGTCGCCTCCGATCTGCTCGGACGCATACGCCAGACGGCCATCAACGCGAGGGAAGACGGTTGCGAACTGTGGCTGGAAAGCGGCGGCGAGAAGCGTCTGTTCCGCGTGTCCGTCTTCCCCTTCCTCGACGCCGAGGAAAGCTCCCTGCGCGAAAGCCTGCGCGGTTCCGTGGTGACCATGAAGGACATCACTGAGTTCCGTCGCCGCAGTGAACGCCAGCGCCAGCAGCAGAAGGGTCTTGTGGAAGCCTTCACCCGCGTGGAAGCCAGTGCCGATCCGTACCTCTCCGGTCACTCGCATCGTATGGCGGCTCTCGGCGAACTGCTGGCCCGGCGCATGGACCTTTCGGAAGACAGCCGCAATACCGTGGTCATGGGCGCCCAGCTTTCGCAGATTGGCAAGCTCTTCATCCCGCGCGACCTGCTCACCAAGAGCGGCAAGCTCACCCCGGAAGAGCTGGCTGAAGTTCGCAAAGCCCCCGAGCACGCGGCGAAGATCCTTGAAAACATCGACTTCGACCTGCCCATCGCCCGTGCCCTGCATGAAATGAACGAAAATCCCGACGGCTCCGGCTATCCCCGCGGTCTGAAGAGAGAGGAGATACTGCCAGAAGCGCTCATCCTTTCTGTGCTGAACGCGTTCTGCGCTATGGTGAGCGCACGTTCGTACCGCGAAGGCAAGAGTGTGGCCGAGGCTCTGAGCGAGCTCAGGAATCCCGCCCGTTTCGATCAGAACGTGGTGGAACTGCTCGCCGAAGTGCTGGAGACCACGGAAGGCATGAAAGCCATGAAGGCTTGATGCTCCGGCGGCATAATACTCCAACAAAGGATAAGGAGGCTCTTCTTCGGAAGACCTCCTTTTTTTGCGCCCGGTTTCGTGCCGCGCCTTCGATTGTGGAAAAAGAGAAGCAGGCCGGGAACACGGCTGGGGAAGATCGGATAGGCCTCGCTGGGCAGACCGGAGAAACGACTGGCGGCGGCCCCGCAACGGATCTTGCGGCTTCCGTGATGGGGCAGCGGGGGATACTGCAACGGTCTCTGCGTCAGAATCTTGCGGGTGGTGGGGATGAGCCTGAACAGCCCCTGCTACAGCCCCTGCTACAGCTCTTGCGGCGCTCTTGCGGCGGTCCTGCGGCGGTCCTGCGGAGGACGCGCTCCCCTCGCGCCTCCTCGTGTCCCCCCCCCTCAACCAGCAGAAAGGCCGCCCTCCCGAAGGAGAACGGCCTTTTTTCCGGCATGGCAGGTCTGCTTAGCTGCTGAAAGTCAATTCATCGAAGAACACATACTGGTCCTTGCCTCTGTGCTTGGCTTCGTAAAGAGCCGCGTCGGCTTTGGTGAGGAGGTCCTTCAGGTCTTTGCCATCGGCAGGGAAATGGGCTATGCCTATGCTGGCCGTCACCGCGCTGAACACGCCGTCCACCGTATGGGGGTGGCGCAGGAGGCCCTGCAGGGTCTGCATACGCTGTTCGATGATCTCCCGGTTGATGAGCCTGGGAGTATAAACGATGAATTCGTCACCGCCGTAGCGGCAGAGTATGTCGTCCTTACGGAAGGAAAGGCGGATGCGCTTGGCTGTGTTCCTCAGTACTTCGTCGCCCATGAGG
>JAFWYI010000139.1 GCA_017522745.1 Mailhella sp. | reverse complement strand
GTAGTGACTTTTTTTGCCGTTACAGATATCCATAGACAAAACACGGTCTTGCGTCGCGTTTAGAGGCTCCCCGCCTCCACCACTAACAATGAGTAAAAGGCTGATAGTCATTCGTAAGTGACTGTCAGCCTTTACTTTTTTTTATTTGAAGAGATTTCGCCGATAACGCCGCATAGGTTTGGCACGGCTCCTGCGGAAGCGTGATTACACGCTTCGCAGGTCGTCTAGGTAGTCAGCCCAGAATTGAAGTGCATTTCTTCTCAGGTCTATGTAGGTGGCTCGGTCGTATGCTTCTGCCACCTTGTCACCATTTTTATGAGCCAACTGTTTTTCAATCACCGCTTCGGGGTAGTTGCCTAATTCTCTCATTCTGGTGCTCCAAATGGAACGGAAGCCGTGGATACACATTTCCTCTTTGTCGTATCCCATAACGAGAAGGGGGCGGCGTAGCCCTTCGGCGGTGATGAACTTCTTCCCAGAAGCGAAGATATACTGCCCTGTATTGATAGTGCGAAGTTCTTTCAGAAGGTCATATACCTGATTGGAAAGCGGAACTTCGTGTGCTGAACGGCATTTCATCCTTCTGGCGGGAATAGTCCAAAGACGCTTCTCCCAGTCTATTTCCGTCCATTCTGCTCCTCGTAATTCAAGCGACCGAAGGAATACATAGGGCATTATTTTGAGAGCGTAGATGATGCTCTCACTACCTTTGTGTTGATAGGTATCAATCCTTCTCAACAACTCCTTGAGACCATCCTCATCCGTGATGGCGGCACGGTGCTTCCTCGTCGGGTTAGGACGCTTCACAAGGATAGAGGTAAGGTCTGCCGCTTTGTTGTCGTTGGAATATTGAAGAGTGCGTGCGTAGCGACAGATACGCTCAACGAGCGTGGCGATGCGATGCGGCATATCGCTTCGTCCCTGTTCCTCAATGCGGCGAATACACTCCACGAAATCCGAGAACTCAATCTTTGAGAAGGGTATGTTTCCTATGTAGGGGAAGATATGTTTATCAAGGCGAGCAAGCATCGGCTTCTTCGTTTTCTCCGAGAGTGAAGAATCCTTGATTTGGGAATTATACCACTCCATAGCGACCGCTAGGAAGGTTCGCTTTCGTTCCTGTGCCTTCTTCTTTCGTTCCTGTTGAACCTCTTTGGCGGCGTGCTTCGGATTGACACCTTCTTTGGCGAGAGCCTTCGCCTCATCACGCTTTTGACGAGCATCCTTCAAAGAAAGGGCAGGATAGTTGCCGAGGGTCATAGAATCACGGACTTTGAGGCAGTAGAAGTCCAATTTCCATATCTTGCTTCCAGCAGGTGTAACCACCAACGAGAGACCGTCACCGTCTCGGTAAGTCGCCTTTTTGAATGTGCCGTCGGATTTCTTCTCCGGCTTGAAACTCTTAATTTTGCTATCGGTCAAGCAATTGATTTTCATACGGATTTCACCCCAAAAGTAGTAAAAAAGTAGTAACTCATTTTCCCAAAAATGAGCCTTTTCCAAGTTACTACCAATTTTACTACTTTTTAGGGCTGGTGCCAAACCTATGCGGCGTTATCGGCGAAATCTCTTCAAATAAAAAAAAGTAAAGGCTGACAGTCACTTACGAATGACTATCAGCCTTTTACTCATTGTTAGTGGTGGAGGCGGGGAGAGTCGAACTCCCGTCCGAGAAAGGTCCACGCAGGGCCTCTACAGGTTTAGTCTGCGTACGAGTTTTCGCCTTCGGAGATGCCCACAGACGGGCTTCCGTCAGTTATCCTTCCGTAAACTCCTCGCGTACGCCCCGGGAGGAAAAGGCGCACGCCAGCCCAATGGATTTGACACCTCGGCGGCGTATCAGGCTTCAGCCGCTCCGGCGTGACGACCGAGGTCGTCAGGGTGCCTTACTGCTTAGGCAGCGTAGGCGTAGTCGTAATCGTTGTTGGCAATTACTTTATGCCGCTTTTAACGAGGCCAGCGGCGCCTCGACCTGCAACCATGGCTTCCAGCATCCCCGTCGAAACCATTGCGCCCCCATTCGGAGGGCCGTTCTGACAGAATCAGAAGACCATTTCCCGCAGCCGTTCCACCGCGCCGCGGGACAAGGTATAGATACGCATTAATTTTCGATGCGTAAAGAGGGGAAAATAGGGGGTCAAGATAAAAATATTGGCGGGATGCCGGTTCTCCGTCTGCCGTGAATGCCTCGCAAGGGAGTCGGCAGGATGAAATGCATGCCTCAGTTCCCGGCGGATCGTTTCAGCGCTGGGAGGACGACAAGCAGCAATGTACTGCTCAGGATAAGGATTATGCCCGAGAATGACGTGCCGGTAACGGGTTCACCAAGGCAGAGTATGCCGAGCATGGCGGCGCAGACAGGTTCCGCAAGGCTTAGCGTAGCCGCGATGGCGGGTGTCGTCCTGCTGAGGCCGGCAAGCGTGCAGAGATAGCCTAAGGCTGTGGTCACCAGCCCCAAATGCAGGCAGGCGATGACGCCTTTTGGGGAAAGCACCCAGCTCAGATCTTCCGTCATGAGGCCGGGCAGCATCGCCAGACCGGAGAGCAGAAGGACGGCCGTCATGACTACGTCGGAAGAGCGGCCGTGGAGCAGTGGCCCGGAAAAGGTGAGATAGATGCCATAAGCCGCACCGGACGCCAGCGGGAAGAGCAGAGCGCCGAGCGAGAAATCGTCGGCCTTGCCCCAGTTCAGAAGGGCGAGTCCCGCCAGAGCCAGCGCCGTAGAAAAATACCATTCCCGGGAAGGGGAGCTTTTGAGGAAGATGATGCCGAGGATAGCCGCGACGATGGGGGTGAAGCCCATGGCCGCCAGAGTTCCGATGGCGACTCCAGCCTGAAGTGTGCCATGGAAGAAACAGATCTGGTATCCGGCAACGCCGAGGACGGCAAGAGCCAGATTTTTGAGTGGCCATCCGTGGAGGGAGGGAAGATTCCCTCTGAACGCGCAGAGGGCAAGAAGCCCTGCTCCTCCGATGAGCATACGGAGCGCGCCGATGGCGTAGGGCGTTGCGCCGTCGCAGGCGATAAGGGCCTGGGTGAATCCTGTCGTACTGAAACATAGAGCGCCGGCGAGAACGAGCAGGCAGCCCTGAAGAGAAAAGGTCTGCATGATACTGGAAAGAGAACAGAGTCTTGTGGAAGGGCTGGAGTTTCGTCGGCAAGGCGCAGGGCCTTTGCTGGGAATGCTCCGCGAGGACTGCCCGAGAACAGAATATCCTCACGGCCAGAGCGGGTATGCGCTGACGGAGGATATTCTGCGGTGATAAAGCCTGAAACAGGCGGGAAAAAGAATTACTTGGCGGCGGCACGAGCCATGGCACGCTTTTCCCACAGCTTCATGTCTTTCATCTTCTGGCGGCGGGCACGCTGAAGTTCTTTGCAGGTAAGAGGAGTGCCTTTCTTGAAGCCCCACTTTTCACGGTAGCTGGCAGCATCAAGGCCATGAAGGGCGAGATGTTTCTTGGTGATGACTTTAAAGACCTTGCCACATTCGAGGCAGACGATGCTTCTTTCTTTAATGGAGCGCTTGGCATCAGTGGCAGGAGCTTCAGCAGCACAAGTGCAGACTTCTTCGGGTTCTTCCACGGAATCCAGCTTCTTCAGTTTCGCAGCAAGAGACGCGATCATATCTGCGATTTCTTCTTCAGACATCACGCGGACGGAAGCCTGAGCCTTAGTGAGTTCGATTGCATGCTTAAGATAATCTTCCATCATGATTCTCCCTTATGTATTCGTTTTTTAAGCAATATACACAAATATAGAAGCTGTCAAATAGCTGTATAAAAAATAGTGCTATAATAAAAACTATGCGAGAAAAAGATTGTATCCATAAATAAGACATGGAGAGGAAAAAGAGCCCAGCAGAAGAGCGTTCCGGGCGAGGATACTGGCATCACAGGCATGGATGAGCCGGATTGCGTCGCATTACGAGATACAGAGACGCTACCTTTGTCTGATAAAAAAGCGACCTGC
>JAFWYI010000138.1 GCA_017522745.1 Mailhella sp. | reverse complement strand
GCGACTGGATGGAGCCGCGGAAGATCTGGGACTGATAGGCCGCGCTGGTCATGCCCAGCACGAGGCAGGAAGCTCCGATGGTACCGATCTCGATACCGATGAGCCCGAACAGGCCGTAGTAGAAAAGGAAGAGCAGAAGAAGGACAGGAACGCCGCGGAAAAACCAGACGTAGAAGCTCACCAAGCGGGCGGCGGGTTTGGGGCCGTAGACCTGTGCGACAGCCATGGGAACGCCGAGGCAGAAGCCTACGAACAGAGCCCCCACAACGAGCAGCACGGTAACGAACGTGCCTTCGAGGATATAGGGTAACGCTTCGAAAATGGTGGACAGAATATGCACGACGGATCCTGCTTTTTAAACGCAAAGAGGAGGCCGGGGCACCGGCCTCCAGGACTGCGTGGGATATTTTACTTCTTGTTCAGGTACTTATCCTGAAGTTCCTGCCACTTGGGGGAAGCGTGCAGCTTCTTGTAGCCTTCGTTCACGAGGTCGAGCAGTTCCTTGTCGCTCTTGCGGATGGCAACGCCGAAGGCGTCGTCAGGAGCGAAGGTGCCGGCGATCTTCACGGGTTTGCCCTTGGCGATGGCGTCCTTAGCAGGAGCGCTGTCCATGGCGATGGCTTCGATGCGGCCGTTCAGCATGTCTTCCACAGCGAGGGGGGAGGAGTCGTAGTAGCGGAGTTCGTACTTCAGCTTCTCTTCCATCTTGCGGGTCTCGAGCAGTTCGTGTTCGTTGGTGCCGCGCTGCACACCGAGCTTGGTGGGACCGCTCATGGCCTGATCGGCGGTGAGCTTGGAGTCGGCAGGAACGAGGATGACCTTCTGGATGGTGAAGTAAGGATCAGAGAAATTCACCACGGCGGCGCGTTCAGGCGTGATGCTCATGCCGGAACAGACCATGTCGATCTTCTTGTTCATGAGGGCGGGCACGATACCGTCCCAGTCCATGGGCTGATGCTTCACTTCGAAACCCATGGTCTTGGCTATCCAGTCCATGGATTCCACGTCGAAACCGGCGGGCTTGCCGTCTTCACCCACATAGGCGAAGGGGGGGTAGTTGGCATCAATGCCGTTGATGAAGGACTTGGCCTGAGCGCTCACGGCCATGCAAAGCACGGCAAAAGCAGCGAGCATGAGGGAAAGACGTTTCATGTTTGCCTCACGGAAAGTTGAGAAGTTATAGTTTCCTGACGCGCAATATAGCGAAAAAAACCAGCATACGCAACAACGGAGAAGGACTTTGTTCTTCGCCGTGCCGCAGTGGACAAGAGATACGGTCGCAGGAAGGTGGCCTTTTCGCCAGCGGGCGGGCGGAAGGGCGTTCCTTCAGGCGTGCGGAGCTTTTTTTTCCCCTCCTCGAAGCCTGCGATCTGCTTCTTCAGGTCCATCATGCACGTGAGGCCGGGCGGGGAGGGAGGCTCCCCTCCGGGGCCCCGGGTCAGTCCTGCTTTTCCACGCCGCAGAGCGTATCCTTCATCCACGCGGGGATGGGCACAGGGCGACCTTCGCGGTTCACGCAGGCGTGCAGCGTCATGCCTTCGCACATGACCTTGGTCTTCGATTCATCATAGATCTTGTACTCGAAGCGCATGGAGGCGCGGCGCCATTCCGCGATGCGGACGTGGATGTAGATGAGGTCGTCGTAGCGGGCGGGGATGCGGTAGCGGCATTCCACTTCCTTCACGGGAAGCATGAAACCGGCGGCTTCCACGGCGTTGTAGCCAAGGCCGTGCGTGCGGCACAGTTCACCGCGCGAGCGTTCAAAGAAATGAATGTATTCAGCGTGATAAACAACACCCATGGCGTCCGTCTCACCGTAGGACACACGGTGAGGGAGCCATGTTTCGATAAGGTTTTCTTCCATGATCCACTCTTGTTCTTTCAGAGGATGGGCAGGCCGGAGGCGAGCCTGTTACATGCCTTTCTTGACGATAGCGCCGCTGGGGCTCTGGCAGACAGGCATGATCTCCACACGGTTGATATTGATGTGGGCGGGGCAGTTCACCAGCCACCACACGGTGTTGGCGATATCTTCAGGCGTGATGGGCTGCGTGCCTTCGTACACACCGGCGGCACGGGCTTCATCGCCCTTGAAGCGCACCACGGAGAATTCGCTTTCCGCAAGGCCGGGTTCGATGTTGCTCACTCGGATGTTCTTGCCCAGCAGGTCGGCGCGCAGAGAAAGCGAGAACTGCTTGACGAAGGCCTTGGTGCCGCAATAGACGTTGCCACCTGCGTAGGGGTAGTTGCCCGCGATGGAGCCGAGCATGATGATGTGGCCGCTGTTGCGGGCCACCATGCCGGGCAGGACGGCGCGGGTGGCGTAGAGCAGTCCCTTGATGTTGGTGTCCACCATGGTGTCCCAGTCGTCCAGATCGCACTCGTAGGCAGGTTCAAGACCAAGGGCACCGCCGGCATTGTTCAGGAGAACGTCGATATCGCTGAGGGCACCGAGCTTTTCCGTCACGGCGTCACGGTCGCGCATATCCAGAGCGATAGGCGTGAAGGCATCGCCGAATTCCTGATGCAGCGCGTCGAGGCGTTCGGCGCGGCGGCCGGTTCCGATGACGTTCCACCCCTGAGAAAGGAAAAGACGAGCTGCGGCAAGGCCGAAACCGGCCGTGGCACCAGTGATGAGTATGGTCTTGGACATGAGCTGCTCCTTGTTGATAGTATGTTGAAAAACTAGACTCTTTTTGATGATATTGCAAGCGCGGCCAGGCTTGACGCAGAAGGGCTGCCTCAGTACAACGAGGTATCTGCAAAGAAGGTTTACCATGCGTCTCTTCCCCGCCATAAACGAGGCCGGACCGGGCTTCGGGCTCGCCCTGCTTCTCGTTTCCATGACCACCACCCAGATCGGTTCTGCGGCCGCTAAATTCCTCTTCGTGGAGGTAGGGCCGACTGTGGCCGTGGCCCTGCGGCTCATCGTGGCCACGCTGCTGCTTTTCCTTGCGCTGCGCCCGTGGCGGAACGTGCCGAAAGGGAAGGCATGGCGAAGCGTTGCCGTGTATGGACTTTCCATCGCGGTGATGAACGCCGTTTTCTATCAGGCCATCGCGCGTATCCCGCTTGGCATCGCCGTGACCCTCGAATTTTCCGGCCCGCTTTTCGTGGCAGTCATCTCCTCGCGCCGCTGGACGGACTACGCCGCTGTAGCGCTGGCGGTGCTGGGGCTGCTCCTGCTTTTTCCGTGGTCGGGGCTTGCCGAGGGAGGCGCTTCGCTGGATATCACCGGCATGCTCTTCGCGCTGACCGCGGCGTTTTTCTGGGGAGCCTACATCATTTTCGGTCGCAGGGCCGGGGGCAGTGCCGGGAGCGGAGCCGCCGCCTGGGGCATGCTCATCGGCACAGCGGCTATACTGCCGTGGGCGCTTGTGGAATCCGGTGGCGTTCTGGTGCCGGCGCATCAGATGGCGGACGTGCTTCCGCTGGCGCTGTTCGTAGGCTTCATGGCGTCGGCTCTGCCCTACGGATTGGAGATCATGGCCCTGCGCATCGTGCCTCCGCAGGTCTACGGCGTACTTATGAGTCTGGAGCCCGGAGCCGCGGCCCTGTTCGGCTTCCTCATCCTCGGTGAGGTACTCAGCCTTTTTCAGTGGGCGGCGATAGTCTGCGTCATCGCGGCGTCTCTTCTGGTGTCGCTTGGCGGGCGCGGGGCTGAGGGGAACTGAGTTTCTCACCTGAAGTGCGGAGTGTTTTTATCTGGAATAATGATCACAAGTGGTTGCGATGTATTTGAAAAGCCGGTCTCTCAGAGGGGGCCGGCTTTTTTTGCGCAGGGAAGGCAGGGCGAAGCGCACAAAAAAAGAGCATCGCGCGATACGATGCTCTTTCTGTATCCTTGAGGCGCAGACCTTACTTCGTCATGCGCTTTTTCCACGCGGCGGAAAGGATGCCGTCGAGGATGGTCCAGGGATTGGGCGGACAGCCGGGCACGTAGACATCCACGGAGCCCTTGGGCAGTACGTCTTCCACGCCGAGGCAGTTCTCGCGGCCGCAGGAGAAGGTGCCGCCGCTGATGGCGCAGGAGCCCACGGCGATGACGATCTTGGGTTCGGGCGTGGCTTCCCACGTGTCGATCAGGGCCTTGCGCATGTTCTCATCCACCGGGCCGGTGACGAGGATGCCGTCCGCATGGCGGGGGGAGGCCGCGTACTCGATGCCGAAACGGCCGAGATC
>JAFWYI010000137.1 GCA_017522745.1 Mailhella sp. | reverse complement strand
CATTCAGAGCGAGCTGCTCAAACTTGGAGTAGACGATCTCGTTCCTTCTCATGGTGCGGTTCTGGAGCATCTCAAAGCTATGGGCATCCCTCAGCCAGTAACGGAACTCGTGACCGCGCTTCGGCGTCCAAAATCCTCCATAACAAAAGCTACGGACTGTCTTGAAAACGGTGGCTATGTGTTCAAGAAACCTAATCCCGGAGATGGCAGAAGTTATCTGGTAGGGCTGACACCTGCTGGGATCGAGGTGCTTGAGCAGTTCCGCAAGGCATACGCGGTCCTCGAGAAGAAGTTGTTCGCCGATGTTACGGAAGAGCAGAAAAGTATCTGCCTGCAGACTCTTTCAGAAATGGAAGCCAACTTAAAATGAAAGGCCGGGGATCATTCCCCGGCTCTTTTCATATAATGGTTAGTTTTCGTTGCGTTCTGCCAGTCCCATGAGAGCGTATGTAAGGCTGGCGGCAGCAAAGTCCGAAACGATATGCCCTTCACGAGGGGCCAGCTCCACTACGTCGAAGCCTATGAACTGGCGACCTTCGACAGCCTTTCTGGCAAGGTCCAGAGCCTGATACCAGCCCAGACCGCCGGGAACGGGAGTCCCGGTCTCGGGCATGATGGAAGGATCGAGGCCGTCTACGTCGAACGTGATGAAGACCTTTCCGGGGAAGTCGGCAGGGATGAGTTCATCGGGGATACCGTTGCGGCAGAGCAGGGGAGCATCCCAGCTCACGACGTTATGTTCCTTGCGAGCCTCGAGTTCTTCCTTGCAGAAGATACGGTTGCCGAGCTGGACCAGAGGCAGACCAAGATCCTTGACGGCACGGCGCATCACGCTGGCGTGGCTCCATTTGCTGCCCTCGTAACTGTCTCTGAGGTCGGCATGGGCATCGAACTGAACGACACCGAATTCTCCGAAGCGTTCTTTCAGGGCGGCCATGACACCGTAGGTCAACGAGTGTTCACCACCCAGTACGACAGGTATGGCACCGCAGTCGAGAGCTGCAAGGACGGCTTTGCGGACATTGTCCATGACCTGTTCGGGCGTGCCGGAGCAGTCCACAGGTTCATGGGTGAAGATGCCGCCTTCACCGGGGAAGCTGATGCCGTCATACAGTTCGAGCTGGTCGGAAGCGTCAAGGATGGCTTCAGGGCCGTTGGCCGTTCCGCCGGCATAGCTCACCGTCGCTTCGTAAGGGACGGGGATAACGTGGAAACGGGCCTTTTCAGGGGCGCAGGCCGGAACTTCAGAATCGAGGAAACGGTTCGAGTATTCTTTCAGCATAAGATCTCCATTACTCAGCACTATCGTTATCCGGCTTCGGACCCTGAGAAGCCAGTTCGGTAAGGCGGTTCATCTGTCGGCAGATGCCCATGAAAATATCCATCTCGTGGCGGCGCAGGTCAGCTATGTCGAAGAAACGGGCCAGCGGCAGGAAGAAATGCTCGGGGTTATCTTTGGGGAGCGTGCCGATGCCCATGAGCGTTTCCTTGAGCGTGTGGAAGAGAAAATCGCGTTCCTGACTCGTTACGCGGCGGGAAAGGCTGGGATGACTGTCGATGCGGGCAGTGTCCGGCAGGGCCAGCCAGCTTTCATACATCATCAGCAGGACAGCCTGAGCCAGATTGAGGGAGGAAGCATCAGGGGCAGTGGGGACAGTGACGAGCTGGTTGCAGTTTTCCAGATGCTCATTGCTGAGCCCGCGATCTTCAGGACCGAACAGGATGGCGACCTTTTCCCCCTGCGCGAGTCTGGCCGCTATCTCGGGAGCTACCTGACGCGGCATGAGTATCTGCTGGCGCATGCCGCCGGTACGAGCCGTCGTGCCGACGACGAAGGTACAGTCAGCAACGGCGTCCTTCACTGAATCCGTGACGGTTATGCTGTCCAGCAGAGGTTGTCCCTGACTGGTGGCAAGCGGAAGGGCCTTGTCATAGTCCCATCGGCGGGGCTCCGCCAGATAGAGAGGGGAGTGACCGAAATTGGAAGAGGCACGGGCGGCCATGCCGATATTTTCAGGAAAGTTCGTTCGTACCAGCACGATGCGCAGGTCCTGCATCATGCGTGCGGCTTCAGCAGCGTTTTTCATAGTCGTTGTCGGGGCAGGCCCGCTCCTTGTCAAAGAGTCGTTATGGCCTGAGATACCGGTTCAGGCCAGATATTCGAAGCCGTGAGTGCAAGCATGGCCATGCCGATGCCGAACTTGATGACCATGCCGAAGAATCTACCGACCATGGCCCCTTGTGCAGCCCGGAACGCCATGGCAGAGGACTGGCCCCGGATAAGACGTTCGGCGAGGTAACAGCCGCCCCATGCACCGAAGAGCGCACCGAAGATGGCGCCTACGCCAAACATGAAAGGCGCACCGAAGATAGCGCCGACGATGGCACCGATGATGCCGGCCACAGTGGAAGTTTTGGAGGAGCCGTATTTTTTCGCGCCATAGATCTGTGCGCCGAACTCGATAAGCTCACCCAGTAGCGCAAGCCCGATGAACAGGGCGAAGAAGCCCACACCTAACGTGTTTCCGGGGTAGAGCATCGCCCAGACGATGACCAGCGCCACCATGGCCCAGTTGCCCGGAAGGGTGACGAGGTTCATCAGGACACATATCGCCAGAACGATGAGGAAAAAGGCTGCGAGAAAAAAACTCATGCCTGTTCCTTGTTGGGCGTGCGCCGTTCCAGACCATACAGCATGCCGAAGCAACGCTCGAACCGTGCATCACCACAGGGAGAGACCAGTCGTCCGGCCCCGGCAAGGGCTTCGCGACGAGGACCAAGGATCCATGTGGGGCGGAACCCTTCTGCTTCCGCAGGAAAATCGCCGCAGATGCAACCATGCCCACCGGCGGCGCGTACCTGTTCGTCGGGCAGCCAGTTGAGGCGTACTTCTTTAAGATCAGCAAGAAGAGCGTCCTTGGGAAGTTCAGCGTGGTTTTCGTACAGACCGAGGATCTTTTCGCGGAACAGCATGAATGCCTGCGTGTGTACATCGTCTGCAAAGACGATAGTGACGCCTTCGTTCCAGCTGCGGTCGCGCAGGCTTTCGATGCTCAGCGCAGCCAGTACTGCCGCGATGCCGCTGTCTACCGCGAGAACGGGACCAAGCACAGGGATTAGTTCTTGCTGGAGAGCGTCTATCACCCAGCCGCTGGGAGCATCGTGGAAGCCGTTCTCCGCAACACCGGCAGACTGTATAAGTTCCTGACGCCAGCGAGCCATGCGCTGGGCACGACCTTCCGGACTCCGGGCCGCGTCGTCGTGCGTGCCCATCCCGCAAAGAAGCGTCAGCTCCGGCTGCTGCACTCCGTGATTCGAAAGGAAAGCACGAACAGCGGGGACGAGGTCAGTAAGAGACAGCTGGGTGCGAGACCAGAGAGCGGCATCCTGATCGGGCAGGGCCAGCACGGCATTGACCTCATGGATGCCTGCATCGAGCATCAGAATAGGGTAAGGGACCGCCAGAGAGTTTGCCATGATCGTATCCTGTTTTTCGGAAATAAGAAGGAGAGGAGGCAGGACCTCCTCTCGCATGATTACAGCAGACTGCCGTTCCAGTTGAATTCACTGGTGCGGCGAACAGGCGGCATGGTAGGAGGCAGATTTTCCTCCAGCCTTGCAAAGAAGGCATAGCCTGCGGCTTCCAGCTCCGACCGGTGATCGGAAAGATCCATGGGCCAGGCGGGATAGAGCCAGAGGTTCCGGCCATAGTTGCGTCCCCAGAAGCCTTCGCCCTTGGGACTGAAGAACGGTTCGTTGGCCTTGACAAGGTTCAGACCGTGTCGCGCGATGCCGATGGGCCAGTAGCCGGAAAGCACCATGCCCATGGGAAGACAGCACTGGCGGGTCAGGCTGAGATAGTCTTCAGCGGAAAGTTCCGGGCTGGCGAACGCGGCGTCGAAGCCAAGGTTGGCAAGCTGGGCAACAGCGGCGGGGTTCGAGATGTTGCAGAACGGACCAGCCGTCAGGTGCGGTTTGCGCTTGTCACCTTCCCCGGGGAAGAGGCTGATCTGCCAGGGAGAGTTGCAGACGAAGTGCGTAGCTCCGCCGCGCATGGCTTCGATGACGAGGCGCTGCCAGATGGCTTCTTCTTCGGGCCAGATGACCGGGGGGAGCCACCACGATATGCGGGGCATCACCGTGCGGGATACGGCGCGGACGGAATTTGCGGACATCCAGAGGCCGGTCATCACCGAGCGGGAACCGCGGGTCTCACGGCCCTGAGGCAGACTGGCGCGAACGACATAATCCTGCTGGCGCTTGGCACGGATGGGGCGGGGCAGGGAAGGCGTCCATTCCACGATGGGGCTTTCCACCTTGCGGCATTTTTCCAGCTTGCGTTCCCATTCGTTGAGGATCTGGACGAGGCCGGGTTCACGGCGGTCGATGAGGAATACCGGCACACCGGCTTTGGGCATCTTATGCTTCGCGAGCTTGAGCGTGCAGGAACCGGCCTTGGGGGTACGGCGGGTGACGGGCACGGTGTCGTGCCACTGCTCATCCTCATAACCCACGCGGAGAAGGTCCTTGGGGAGCAGTTCGATGCGGGGTTTGATGAAAGGCCACGAGGGGCGGCCGTCCTTCTTTTCGAACTGGATCTTGCCCACGAGCATGCCGGAACTGGTAGGCTCGTCCGGCGTGGAGATCTGGCTGTCTTTCTGCGGCAGGAAGCGGGCACGAGTCGTGGGGCGACCAAGCGCCATTTCCAGCAGGGCTTCCGCGTCCTTCTTGGTGTGGGCCCAGTCGTCAGTCCCGAGCGTGTCGAGGAGCATGCGGTAGGCCGTTATCACGTGATAGACGTAATGCGGGCCCTTTTTGCGGCCTTCGACCTTGAGGCTGCGGATATGGGGGATCTCCGCCAGCGTTTTGACGAGTACGTCGAGCGAAAGGTCCTGGCAGGAGAAGAAGCGGCCTTCGCGTCCCTTCTGCTTGTAGATACGACGGCAGGGCTGCACGCAGCGACCGCGCAGGCCACTTTTGCCACCAAGATAGCTGGACCAGTAGCAACGGCCGGAAACGCACCAGCAGAGAGCGCCATGCACGAAGATCTCGAAGTCCATGTCTTCGGGTGCTTCCTTGTCCAGCTGGCGGATCTCGTCGATGGAAAGTTCGCGGGGAACGACTACGCGCTGGACGCCAAGCCCCTTGATGGTCTCAAGGTCACGCCCATTGGATACGTTGGACAGCGTGGAGAGATGTATCTCTCCTTCAAAGCCTGCCTGACGCGCTACATCAATGAGGCCGATGTCCTGAATGATGAGGCCGTGAGGCTGAGCGTCGCGCTGAAGGCGTTTGATGAGACGACCCGCCGAAAGGATATCGGAACCCTTGATGAGCGAGTTGAACGCCACATAGATGCGGCGGCCGTTCTGATTGGCCAGATCCACCATACGGGCCAACTCCGTGGTGCCGAAGTTTTCGGCTCCGGCACGGGCGGAGAAGTTTTTCAGGCCAAGGTACGTGGCATCGGCCCCGGCGGCCATGCCTGCCAGGAAGCAGGACATGTCGCCGGCGGGAGCCAGAAGTTCAGGCAGGGTGTTGCGTATCATAGTGTCCTAGTTATGCGATGGCTGACCTCCGGCAGGATCCTGACGGGCTACGGCCATCATGAGTTTGATTCTATTTATCTGGTTCACTTCACTCGCGCCGGGATCATAGTCCACAGCGGCGATATTCGCTTCAGGGAAACGGCGCTTCAGTTCCTTGATGACGCCCTTGCCGGTGATATGGTTCGGGAGGCATCCGAAGGGCTGCATGCAGAGTATATTCCTGATGCGAGCGTGGAGCAATTCCATCATTTCAGCGGTGAGCAGCCAGCCTTCACCAGTCTGCTGACCAAGCGAAACGACGCCATTCACCATCTCACGGAGTTTGCGGAACGCAACCGGAGGGGCAAATCTCTGACTGCGGCTCAACGCATGGCACAGAGGAAGTCTCAGCACCAGCATGGCGCGCAACAGAAGGCCGCTTGCCAACGCCTTGCGGAAACTGCCGCTGAAATGCTTCCAGCGATAGACTTCATCATACAGACCGTAGAGGATGAAATCGGTGAAGTCCGGCATGACAGCTTCGCCGCCTTCGGCCTCGACTACCTTGACCGCGTTGTTGTTGGCGTCAGGATGATACTTTAAAAGTATCTCGCCTACAAGTCCGACCTGAGGCCTGCGGGGCCCTTCACGAAGAGGAAGTTCATCGAATTCACGAACAGCCTGCCGGATATGCCTGTACGTACTCATCACGGTCCCATCGTGGACGTCCGTATTCAGCAGAGTCGCCCATCGGGCGGCAAGTGCATCAGCGGAACCTTTTTCCAGTTCGTAGGGGCGTGTACGGTACAGCATGCGCATGAGGGCGTCGCCGCAGAAAAGCGCGAGAACGCTGCGCAGGAGCATGCCGCCGGTCACACGGAAGCCGGGGTTGCGGTTGAGGTCGGAAAGGTTGAACGAAATGACAGGGATGTCATCGAGTCCACATTCTTTCAGTGCCTTATGCAGGAAGCTGATGTAGTTGGTGGCTCTGCAACCGCCACCGGTCTGAGAAAGGATGACCGCCACCTTGCTCTTGTCATACTTCCTGCTCTGAAGAGCATGGAGAAGCTGCCCGATGACGGTGATGGCCGGATAGCACACGTCGTTGTTGACATGGCGCAGACCTTCTTCGATGGCTTCCTTGGCTACGGATTCCAGAAGCTCAGCCTTGTAACCGCAGGCGCGGAGCATGGTGGGCAGGAACTGGAAATGCAGAGGAGACATCTGCGGGATGAGGATGGTGTGCGTCTTACGCATCTCTTCCGTGAAGGGCGGCGGCGACCATTCACGCTCTTCCTCAGCTGTGCGGACGGAGTCCATGGTCGGGATCGAGAGGGGGACTTTCTTCTCGGCATGCAGACGGCGTTCGCGCATGGTGGCAAGAAGCGAACGGACACGGATGCGGGCCGCGCCGAGGTTGGCACCTTCGTGCGTAAAAGCTCGGGAAAGAGCGCTGTCGTATACAGCTTTGAGACCGCGGAGGGGCTCATCGCGGCGGATGCCGCTTCGGCGGCGATCTCCTTTTTGCAGCCGGGACACAGAATGATTTCAGCCATTGTCAGCCTCCGTTTTCTCCTCGGGGATTACGGCGAAGGAGAATTCCGCGCTGACGCAGAGCTTTCCGTTCACCGTG
>JAFWYI010000136.1 GCA_017522745.1 Mailhella sp. | reverse complement strand
CTTTCTCGATGTGTTAACGGTGCTATTTACAAACTTGCGGCGATTGCGGCTGGTCTGATGATGATCCCCACAGTGCTGGATGTGTTTTGCCGCTGGTTGTTCAACACATCCATTCTCGGGGCTATGGAACTTGTGGAATTCTGTATGGTGTTCCTCGTGTTCAGCAGCCTCGGTTACCTGCAGGATCGGCGTTCGCATATCCGCGTGACCCTGATCACGGATCACTTCTCCGATTCTGCCAAGGGGCTTCTGGAAATAGTTTCCACGCTCTGCCCCTTCCTGCTTTTCCTGCTCGTTTCGTGGTGCGTGTATAAAAACGGCCTTGCCAAGTGGGAAACCGGCGAAGTTTCCGGCATGCTCAGCATTCCCTTCTCGCCGTTCATCATTTTTGGAGCCTTGGGCTGCCTGACGTTCTCGCTGTCTCTTCTGGCGAATTTCGTGGAAGATGCCGCCGCTCTTTTCCGTCAGGGAAAATGGCTTTCTCTCATTGGTGGTCTCGCACTTGCTGTCCTGCTCCTGTGCCTGCCGTTCATCCTGCAGGATTCCACGCTGGCGGAAAACTATCTCGTCCTCGGTTCGTTCTGTTTCGCCATGCTGATGGCCTGCATCCTTCTCGGTATGCCCATAGGCCTCGCTATGGCCCTGCTCGGCTACATAGGCATGCTGGTCATTTATCCGACCTTCAAGGCCTCTTTCTCCATGCTTGGCTCTGCGCCTTACACGGTGGCTTCCAATTATACGTATACCGTGGTGCCCATGTTCATCCTCATGGGTGAGCTGGCCATGTATTCCGGCATCAGTCAGGATCTGTTCAATGCGGCCAATGTGTGGCTTGGGCATAAGCCGGGCGGTCTTGCCATCGCTACGGTGGGTGGTTGTGCTGGTTTCGCGGCAGTTTCGGGCGACTCCATGGCCACGGCTGTTACCATGGCATCCGTCGCGCTGCCTGAAATGCGCAAGAAGAATTACGACTCCGGTACGGCTTGCGCCACGCTGGCTGCAGGTGGCACTCTGGGCATCCTCATCCCCCCGAGCACCGGCTTCATCTTCTACGCCTTGGTGACGGAGGTTTCCATCGGGCATCTTTTCGTGGCCGGCATCATTCCCGGTATCCTGCTGACCATTATGTTCATGGCGATCCTTTGGCTCACGGCTCTCCGTCAGCCCCAGCTTCTCCCTCGCGGCGAAGCCACGACGTTTGCCGAAAAGATCAAGGCGATACGCGGTATTTTCGCCATGATGGCGCTTATCACGCTTATCCTCGGCGGTATCCTGTTCGGCTGGTTCAGCCCGAATGAAGGCGGTGCTGTGGGCGCGGCCGGTACGCTGCTTTATGCGCTGTGCCGCAGACGGCTTTCGTGGAAGAATTTCAAGGCAGCACTCAGTTCCACTGCTCAGGTGACCGCACGCCTCCTGCTCATCCTCATCGGCGTGAATATCCTTGGTACGTTCCTTGCGGCTACGGCTCTGCCGTATGATCTTGCCGATATCGTGGTGAACATGAACGCCAACCGCTATCTTATCCTTGCGGCGGTGGTCCTGTTCTACATCGTCATGGGCTGCCTTATGAGCGTTATCCCCATGATCCTGCTCACGCTGCCTGCGATTTTCCCCACGATCACCGGTCTGGGCTTCGACCCTGTGTGGTTCGGCGTTGTTGTGGTCATCCTCATGGAAGCCGGTCAGATCACGCCTCCCGTGGGCATCAACGTTTTCGCGCTCAGCTCTGTGGCTACAGACGTGCCCATGGCGAGCATTTTCCGCCGTATCGTACCGTTCTTCGCTTCCATGGTCATACTGGTCGTTCTTCTGGCCATGTTCCCCGGCATAGCGACCTGGCTTCCCTCGCTGCTGTTCTAAAGGGAAAATAGGAGTTTCGAATAAGGCGATACTCCTCGTCTGATACTTTTTCATGTGGCGCTGGTCTGAATTTTGGGCCAGCGCCTTTTTTAGTGTAGATAAGGAGAGGCGTTGAGCCCCTCCCGGACAGAGTTTTCCTCAATCTCTGCGGAGCATCTTCACGGCACAGAACTTGCCGCACATGGCGCAGACTTCTTCTTTCTTATGAGGTTCGCGGCGTTGTTCTACTTGTGACGGGTCGAGGGCGGCACGTGCCATGCCGTCCCAGTCCAAGGCCTTGCGGGCGGCGTTCATGGCGGCTTCACGAGCCAGAGCGCGCGGAGTGCCGAGGGCTACTTCGCCGGCATGAGCGGCTACGCGGGAAGCCATGACGCCGGCCCGGGCATCGGCTTCATCAGGCAGGGTGAGGTGTTCGGCCGGAGTGAGGTAGCAGAGGAAGTCCACGCCGGCCTCCACGCCCAGAGCGCCGCCGATGGCACCGGCGATATGGTCGTATCCGGGGGCGCTATCGCAGCAGAGCGGACCGAGCACGTAGAGAGGGGCCCCATTAGTCAGGCGTTTGATACCCTGTATCTGCGTGCGAACCTGATGCAGCGGCACATGACCTGGGCCCTCTATCATGCACTGCACGCCTCTGTCGCGGGCACGGGCGGCCAGCAGACCGAGATTGATGACTTCTTCCCACTGAGCGGCGTCGCCGGCATCCACACCCGCCCCGGGACGCAGACCGTCTCCGAGGGAAAGGGTCACGTTGTACGGCAGGCAGATATCGAGCAGCCGGTCGAAGTGTTCAAGGAGCG
>JAFWYI010000135.1 GCA_017522745.1 Mailhella sp. | reverse complement strand
TCCGGATTTGAACCGGAGATCAGGATTTTGCAGACCCTTGCCTTACCACTTGGCCATGTCGCCACAAAAATTTTTGCTGGAGCGGGAGACGGGATTTGAACCCGCGACTTCAACCTTGGCAAGGTTGCACTCTACCACTGAGTTACTCCCGCGTGGCGTGAAGCTGTTTATAGGGGAATCGTCCCTATCTGTCAACTGAAAAAATGCAAAATTCGAGAAAATTTGTGAAGAAGTTTAAAGTAGGGCTCAAAGTCTGAAAATTCGTCATGAGAAAGGGGCAGTTTTTGCCTGTTACGATTTTTGAACGTCGCCTTTTATCGCGTTGAGCAATAAGAAAGGCTGAACCACTGACGGTCCAGCCTTTCTGTCATGTGCAAGCTGTATTACTCAGCCGTATTTTCTTTGCCCTTTTCAGCTGCCAGTTCTGCAACGAGCTTCTTTTCTTCTTCTTCACGCAGGGCACGGCGAAGCACCTTGCCTACGAGGGTCTTGGGAAGTTCCTGACGGAATTCGAAAACGCGAGGCACCTTGTAGGAGGCAAGTTTTTCGCGGCAGAACTTCGCGATCTCAGAGGAGGAAAGCGAAGCGCCTTCCTTGACGACGATATAGGCCTTGAGCATCTCACCACGGGTCTTGTGAGGCACGCTGAGAGAAACGGCTTCCTTGACCATGGGGTGTTCGTGCAGAACTTCGTCGATCTCGCGGGGGAACACGTTGTAGCCGCCCACGATGGCCATATCCTTCTTGCGGTCCACGATGAAGTAGTAGCCGTCGCTGTCGAGGTAGCCGATGTCACCGGTGTGGAGCCAGCCGCCAGCAAGGGTGACAGCGCTTTCTTCAGGATGGTTCCAGTAGCCCATCATGATCTGAGGGCCACGAGCGCAGATCTCACCGCTCTGGTTGTCTTCGAGCGGGGTCTTACCGTCTTCAAGGCTCATGATAGCCACTTCGGTATCGGGAAGAGGAATACCCACGGAGCCGATCTTCTGCAGCTTATACAGCGGGTTGGCCGTTACGCAGGGGGAGGCTTCGGTAAGGCCGAAACCTTCGGTGATCTTGGCGTGGGTCATGTCCTGGAACTGCTTCATAGCGGCCTGCGGGAAGGGCGAGGAGCCGGAGATGCAGAACTGGATGCAGGTAAGGTCGTAGTTGGAAACATCCTTCTGCTGCATCAGGGAGATGTAGACGGAAGGTGCGCCCACGAAGAAGGAGGGGCGGTGCTTCTTGATGAGCTCGAGAACGTCGTGAGGAGCGTAACGCGGGACCGGGATGGTGGCGGAGGCGTAGGCGCAGGGCAGGACAACGTTGCCCACGAGACCGAGCA
This sequence comes from Mailhella sp., assembly GCA_017522745.1. GTDB lineage: Bacteria > Desulfobacterota > Desulfovibrionia > Desulfovibrionales > Desulfovibrionaceae > Mailhella. The sequence goes on along the minus strand of JAFWYI010000135.1, from coordinate 6,200 downwards.
CGTGGAAGAAGGGCAGGATGCTCAGGAAGGTATGCGCCTGATGGGACGCATCATGCTGGATGAGCTTGATGAGCTGCTGAAGCTGGCAGGTGATGTTGCTGTGAGAGAGCATGGCCCCCTTGGAGAAGCCGGTGGTGCCGCCGGTGTACTGGAGCAGAGCCACGGTGTTCTTGGGATCCGGGGGGGTCTCCGTGTAGCGCTTGCGGGTCTTGATCATGGATTTCCACGGGATGACGCTTTTGCCGTCAAAATCCACGCGGGGATAGTTGCCCTGGCGCTTAGCCTGAATGGGCTGGAGGAAATTCAGAGGGAAGGCAAGACCGTCGGCGATGCGGGAGACCACATAGGTGTCCACGCCCAGACGATCGCGCAGAGGCTGGATCTTGTTCCAGAAAAGATCGAGGACGATGAGGAACTTGGGGCTGGAATCGCTGAAATGGTGGGTGAGTTCCTTTTCCATGTACAGCGGATTGGTCATGACGATCACGGCACCCGCCTTAAGGGCACCCCAGAAAGCCACGATGGTCTGGGGGATGTTGGGCATCATGATGGCCACGCGGTCGCCGGTCTGAAGGCCGCGTTCGCGCAGGCTGGCGGCAAAGGCTTCGGCCTTGTCCTTGAGCTGGCGATAGGTGTAGGTGAGATTCTGGAAGATGACGGCCTTACGGTCGCCATATTTTTCCGCGGCTTCATCCAGATAGGACTGGATGGAACGATAGTCGAAATCACTATAGAGAGGAGCGCCTTCGGCAAGATGATCTTTCCAGGCTGCAGAGATATCAGTCATGATGGTTCCGGGTGGTTAAAGGATAACGAGCGCCAAAAGAATAGCCGATAGGTATCAGCTCTGTCACGCATAAAATGATGAAAATCGTTGGCAGATATAGAAAAAGAGGAGTCCTTACAGAACTCCTCTTCTTTATCCGTAAATAAAAAGATGATTTTTGTAGTTATCCGTAAATAACTATCAGTTGCTGACGTTTTATCCGTAAATAACTACGTTAGAAAGCCTTGGCAGCAGCCGGTATGTGCCAGTCGATACCAAGAGTACAGGTGCTGAGTTTCAGAGTGGGAGCGCACTGATGCCGCTTGAATTCAGCAATGGTGAGTTTACGTACCACCTCACGGACGATGCTGTCTGCCACTCCGGGAACGACGAGCGTTTCCGGGTTGGCTCCATTCTCCAGCAGTTCACGGAGGATCCTGTCGAGTACAGGGTAGGGGGGGAGATTGTCTTCATCCACCTGATCGGGATGCAGCTCGGCAGAAGGAGCCTTGGTGATGATGTTTTCCGGGATGATCTCAGCGCCGCGCATGTCGTTATACCAGCGGGCGACGTCATAGACTTCCGTCTTGTAGATATCGCCGATAGGCTCGATTGCTCCCACAGTGTCACCATACAGCGTGCAGTAGCCTACGGCATTTTCCGACTTGTTGCCGGTGCCGAGTACAGCGCGGCCCATACGGTTGGCAAAGGCCATGAGCAGGGCGCCACGGATGCGAGGCTGGATGTTGTCGGCTGTGAGGTCGTTTGCGGGGGCAGGGAGATCCTCGAAAAGCGGATCGAGGACAGAGGCGAAAGCATCCATCATGGGCGTGATGACAGCGGTCTTGGTCTGGATACCGAGGTTCCTGGCCAGAAGGAGCGAGTCATCGACGCTGTGGTCGGAACTCCAGCGCGAAGGCATGAGAACGCCGAGGACGTTTTCCGGGCCGAGGGCTTCTGCGGCGATACAGGCTACCAGTGCGGAGTCCATGCCGCCGGAAAGTCCGAGAAGCACGCCGGACATCCCGCATTTCCGCACGTAGTCACGCACACCGAGGACCATGGCCCGGAACAGGACTTCCGCGCCCTGCGGGTCGGGCATGATGGCTTCCGGCAGAACTTCACCATCGAGGGCGACTGGCGATACGGAAAGGTTTTTCTTTTCCATATCAACAGCCAGAGCTGCTTCCTCGAAGGCGGCGGCACGTCCAAGGAGCTGGCCAGCGGCATCGTGGACGAAAGTCTGTCCAGAATAGACGAAACTGTCCGTTGCGCCGACCTGCTGGACATAGATGACAGGAAGTCCCCGGAGCTGAGCCATGGCGGCGCAGTTCATTTCGCGCTTTTCCTGTGCGCCGGGCAGGAAGTGTTCGCAGGCCGTGAAAAGCACGGCATCCACGGAAGCCGCGCGCGACACGGAGAGCTGCTCCTGCGCTTCAAGGTTGGCCCATGCAGGGTCGGTCTCCGGCAGGTAGAAGGAGGCTCCTCCGGGGATGTGGATGACACCGCTGGGCTGACGTGCCAGCGAGGTGAGCTCGCCGCGCGAGAGCAGAACGTAGAGAGGTATCTCAGCACCTGTCAGTGAGATGAGCATGTCTGGGCCGTCTTTCAGCAGATACGCCAGTTCTCTGGCGGCATCGCGGCAACGGTTATAGAAACCGCCGATACGCTTGAGAGATTCCCAGGGTTCACCGACCAGTGCATAGGCCGGAACGATGCAGAGCGCACGCTCTCCGGGCGCAGCCGGAGATTGGGCGGCGGCTTTCAGGGCAAGTTCAGCAAGTCTGCGGGCATTGCCCTTGAAGTCACCAAGCGTAGGATTGGGCTGGAGGAGAAGGATGTGCATGGGATCCTCAGCAAGGGCTGAAATCAGCTATGCAGGACATCCTGCATGTTATAGACGCGACCGGGCTTCTGAGCGGAGATCCAGCGGGCCGCACGCAGGGCGCCGTTGGCAAAGTTCTCACGGGAGTGGGCATGATGGGTCAGCTCGATACGTTCGCCGGGGCCCATGTAATAGACGGTGTGAACGCCGACGACATCGCCGCCCCGCAGAGACTGGATGCCGATCTCGGCATGCTTGCGAGGTTCACGCACATCGAAACGGTTCGTGTTGATATCGGCATTGGAGAGACCGCGGGCCTTGAGAAGCGGTTCGGCAAGGAGAAGAGCGGTGCCGCTGGGGGCGTCCTTCTTCTTATTGTGATGGATCTCCGTCATCTCGATGTCATAGGCTTCACCAAGCAGGGCGGTGAGCTTGGGGAGGATGTCCATGATGACATTGACGCCGACGCTCATGTTGGCGGAGCGGAAGACGAGGGCGTTCTTGCCGAGTTCATCCAGTTCGGCGAGCTGTTCGTCAGAAAAGCCAGTGGTGCCGATGATGATGGGGCTTCCCGCAGCGGCAGCGGCGCGGGCGTTGGCGATGGAGGCTTCAGGCGCGGTGAAGTCGATGACGACGGCGCCGGGGCACTGCTTCAGAGCAGCGCCGAGATCGCTGGAGGCAAAGACGCCATCTGCGGCATATCCCGCAAGGCGGGCTTCAGCTTCAGGACGTTCGAGGACTGCGCCGAGGCTGAGGTCGTCAGCTTCTTCGACGAGGCGGGCAATGGTCGTTCCCATGCGGCCGGCCGCACCCATGACGATGATGGAAAGTGCCATATTTCTGCTCCCAGTGAGGATAGGTAATTTCACAATGAAAACAAGTTATAGCAATCTCCGTTGAAGCGCAACGGATGAGGGAAATTTCACATCGGCCAACTGTGAATTGAAAATGCGAAAAAGCCCCGCCGGCATGGATAGCCAGCGGGGCTTGGGATCAGCGGAGTAGCGCGCTTACTTGGAAGCGGCTTCCACCATGGCGACGGAGATGCGGCAGATTTCCAGTTCTTCGTCGGTGGGGATGACGGCCACCTTCACGCGGCTGTCTTCGGTGGAGATGTAGCGGTGCTGAGAGCTGCGGATCTTGTTGAGTTCGGGATTGATCTTGATGCCGAATTCTTCGAGACCTTCGAGGATGTGAGCGCGCACACCCACGGCGTTTTCGCCGATACCGCCAGCGAAGGCGATGCAGTCCACGTGGCCGAGGACGGCCATGTAGGCGCCGATGTACTTCTTCACAGAGTAGCACTGCACTTCGTAGGTGAGCTTGCAGTCGGCGTCGCCAGCGGACATGCCGGCTTCGATGTCACGGCTGTCGCTGTGGCCGCAGAGGCCGAGGTAGCCGGACTTCTTGTTCATGATGGTGTCGATCTCATCGGGGGTGAGGCCTTCGTTCTTCATGAGGAAGGGCACGAGGGCGGGGTCGATGTCGCCGCAGCGGGTACCCATGACCACGCCCTGAAGGGGAGTGGTGCCCATGGAGGTGTCCACGCACTTGCCGCCGCGCACGCAGGAGATGGAGCTGCCGTTGCCGAGGTGGCACACGATCACGTTCACTTCGGAAGGCTGCTTGCCGAGGAGGGCAGCGGCGGCCTTGGACACGAAGCTGTGAGAGGAGCCGTGGAAGCCGTAGCAGCGCAGGCCGTACTTTTCGGTCAGAGCCTTGGGCAGAGCGTAGGTGTACGCATAATCAGGCATGGTGGAGTGGAAGCCGGTATCGAACACAGCCACGTTCGGCACGCCGGGGAAGATCTTTTCCATGGCTTCGATGCCGGTGAGGTTGGCAGGGTTGTGCAGCGGGCCGAGGGGGATGTAGTCGCGGATGACCTGCTTGACTTCTTCGGTCACGATGCTGTTGCCGAGGGGACCGCCGAGGAGCACGCGATGGCCGATGACGACGATCTCAGAACGGTCGGCGATGACGCCGCCGAGTTCAGCGTTCATGAGGACTTCGGCGACCTTGTCCATGCCGGCGGCATGGTTGTGGTAGTTGCCGGGGTACACGAACTTTTCTTCGTTGCCGTTTTCATCGAAACGCTTATGGGTGAGAAGGCTGTCAGCGGCGCCGATACGTTCGACGAGGCCCTGGCAGAGGCGGCGTTCGGTGCCCTTTTCCAGCACCTGATACTTGAAGGAGGAGGAGCCGCCGTTGATGACGAGGATCTTTTCCATTAGTTGAGTCCCTTTTCGGCCTGAGCCTGGATTGCGGTGATAGCGACGGTGTTGACGATGTCCGGCACGGTGCAGCCACGAGAAAGGTCGTTCACGGGCTTACGCAGACCCTGCAGGACGGGGCCGATGGCGATGGCATTGGCATGACGCTGCACGGCCTTGTAAAGGTTGTTGCCGGTGTTGATGTCGGGCACGATGAACACGGAAGCGCGGCCGGCAACGGGGTCGCCGGGGAGCTTGGTCTTGGCGGTGGCGGCGTCCACGGAGGCGTCGTACTGGATGGGACCGGTGATGAGCATTTCCGGAGCCTTTTCCTTGGCGATGCGGGTAGCTTCCTTCACCTTGTCCACGCTGGGGCCCTTGCCGGAGTTGCCGGTGGAGTAGGAGAGCATGGCCACGCGAGCTTCCAGACCGAAGGCCTGAGCGGTTTCAGCGGTGGTCACGGCGATGGTGGCGAGCTGTTCGGCATCGGGGTCAAGGTTCACAGCGCAGTCACCGTAGGTGTTCACACGGTCCTTGAGACAGACGAAGAAGGCGCTGGACACGATGGAGGCGCTGGGCTTGGTCTTGATGAATTCAAGGGCGGGGCGCACGGTGTGGGCGGTGGTGTTCACAGCGCCGGAAACCATACCGTCAGCCTTTTCCTTGTAGATCATCATGGTGCCGTAGTAGGTGTTGTCGGCCATCTTTTCGCGAGCCTGTTCGATGGTCACGCCCTTCTTGGCGCGCAGTTCGGCGTAGGTGGCGGAGAATTCTTCGTAGTCAGCGGCGGTGGTGGGGTTGATGATCTCGGCACCATCCACGTTCACGCCCAGTTCAGCGGCGCGAGCCTTGATCTTCTCTTCGTTGCCGAGGAGGATGATGTGGGCCACCTTGCGCTGGATGAGGATGGCAGCGGCGTTGATGAGACGGTCTTCTTCGCCTTCGGGAAGCACGATACGCATCATGTGCTTCTGGGCCTGTTCGATGAGGCCGAATTCGAAGAGGCGGGGAGTGATGTGACCTTCGCAGGCATCGAGGATGCCGGCAAAGTCTTCGGCCTTGCCGCTCACGGGGAAGGCGAAGTGGGCGGCCACGGCCTTCACGTCTTCTTCAGCCATGCCGGTGAGGAAAACGCCGAGGACTTCCACGGCCTGTTCTTTCATCTGGCACTGATAGGTCACCACGGTGGCGATGACTTCAGCGGCAGAGCAGCCTTCACCATTGACGGCGAGCATGACAGGGGTGCCCATGTTGGATACGAGGCAGGCGTTGAGAGCGCTTTCGAAAGTGGCGCTCTTGCCTTCGAAGTCGGTGCCTTCGCAAAGCACGAAGTCGGCCTTGGCGGCGGCTTCCTTGTAGGCGGCGAGAACGCCGTCGACGAGTTCATTGCTCTTGCCGG
>JAFWYI010000134.1 GCA_017522745.1 Mailhella sp. | reverse complement strand
GCATCATTTGCTTTTTCCTGTCAACAACTTTTTTCAAAGTTTTTTCAGAAAAGCTCTTCAGCACCTCGCTCCTCCCTGCCCCGTAGGGCTTTCTCAGAGCCGCTGTGCCTCAGCGCGTTGTTGGTTATGCCCAAAACAGACTACCTTGTCAAACACTTTTTTCATATTTTTTCATTTTTTCTTGCGTAAAAAATATAATATATTGTATTTACTAAATTTTATTACAAAACTCTTTTTCGTTTTCGACCACTAACAGCTCCAATTCCCTGGGTGGCCCTAAAAAAACATCCTCTTTCCTCTTTTAAAGGTGAGTTTTTTGCCTATTTCCACATGCGCTTCGCCCAATACCTTTAAAAGGAAAAAGGGAAGAACCGAAGCTCTTCCCTTTCTGATATATTTCCCTATTCGTTGAGCAGGCACGCCCACTCAACAAAAGGAACTTCACTTACGGATGGTTCACGAACTTGTTCTGGACGTGATCGGAACCGCTGTGGCAAGGAGCGCAGTCCATGTTGCCCTTCACGATATCGGACATCTTGCCCTTGCTGTGGCAGGCGCCGCACTGAGTGACGGATTCCTGCTTGGCGAGAGCGCCCTTCCAATCCTTACCAGCTTCGATCTTAGCATTGAGGATTTCGATAGCCTTCTTGCAGACGTCGGCAGTGATACGGCCGCAGCGTTCGCTACGTTCCTTGCTGTTGGCGGCCAGCTTGGTTTCATAGGACCAGCGGGACACAGAGATGTGGCAGAGAACGGAGTTGGAGATGCTGGTGGACAGTTCACCCTTCACACCCTGAGCAGCTTCGCCGGGGTTGTAGATGGGGAAGGCGGTCTTTTCATACCAGCGGAACAGTTCGGCAACCATGGGGTTGGCTTCCTTACGGCCATAGAACACGAAGAAAGCGGAAGCAGCACCGGCGAGAGCACCACAGATGGTACCCCAGTCAGCCATACCGCCCTTGAACACTTCCATCATGGAGTAGGGGAAGGTGTTGTAGGGAGCGCCGTACTTCTTGCCCATGAGACCAACGATGCTGTAGAAAGCGCCGTAGCCGCAGCCAAGGCCCTTGTACCAGTAGCCCTTGTAAGCAACTTCCATGGCACCGGGGATATCGTCGATTTTCTTAGGCTTCCAGCCAAACAGACCGTACTGCTGATCGAACAGACCATCTTTACCGCCGGTCATTTCAGGGGCAGCGGGGGCAGCGATAACATTACCAGACATAGCGGCCAGAGAACCACCAACAGCCAGACCACCCATAGCACCAAGCATTGCTCTTCTGCTGAAATCCATAATTTTCTCTCCGAGATAGAAAATGTCTATGCGGTTACATGCGGGGTAACTGCGTTTCGAATGAATTATGTGATTAATAGTACATCGTGTCAATCAGGTAGCGAGAATAGCCTTTCTTCTTTTATAATATCATTTTTGTAAGACACTTCATTCTCATTATATTAACATATTGATTTTATAATTATTATTTATTTACATAAATGTGATTCCATGCTTTTTCACCTATTCCCGAGCTCTCGTTTTTCATTATATAACATACTGAATTCTATATATTTTATTTTGATAAAAAATATTTTACCTATCCTTACATCCACTGCCAAGGACGTATCCTCCAGCCCTGCTTTTCCTTTGGAAGGCTCGTTTTATTAGGAAAAGCTCCTTACATATTCCTTACCCTGCCATAGCTCCATCATCCCTCCTGAACACAGGAGGAACTTATCCTTAATACACTTGCCAAAACTGTTTAAACAGAAATATGGCGTACCTCCCTGATAAAGGAGATACGCCATACTCTTACGCCTTCACTACTATATTAAAGGAACTTCTGGATATAACCCTGAGCAAAGAGGGCAAGCAGGATGATAGGCAGAATCTTGGTAAGATAGAAACGAATAGCCTTGGGGAACTGCATGCCGGAACCTTCATCCGCTTCTTCCACGAACTTATCCCAGCCCCAGCCGTAACGGCTGCAGCAGAACAGGCAGAACAGCAGGGAGCCAAGGGGCAGCAGGTTGTTGCTGATGATGAAGTCTTCCAGATCCATGATGCAGGATCCTTCACCAAAGGGCTGGATCCACGACCATTCGCTGAAGCCAAGGATACAGGGAAGAGTAAGAAGAGTGAGGAGGACAGCATTGAATTTGACCGCCTTGCCACGTTCCCAACCATAGCTGTCCATAAAATAGGCTATGATGTTTTCAAGGACGGCTATAACGGTGGTCAGCGCGGCCGCACTCATGAATATGAAGAACAACGTACCCCAGAAAATGCCGAAGGACATTTCGTTGAACACGTTGGGCAGCGTGATGAAGATAAGGCTGGGACCGGCATCAGGCTTCACGCCGAACGCGAAGCAGGCGGGGAAGATGATAAGACCAGCAGTGAGGGCCACGAAGGTATCGAGCGAAACGATAAGAGCGGATTCTTTCGTGAGCGTGTTCGTCTTATTAAGGTAGCTGCCAAAAATACACATAGAGCCAATGCCAATGGAGAGCGTAAAGAACGCCTGATTCATAGCATCCGTGAGGAGAGACAGGATACCGGCATCCCATGCACGCTGGAAGTCAGGCACAAGGTAGAACTTCAGACCTTCCGTAGCACCAGGAAGGGAAAGCGCGTAGACAGCAAGGCCTACCATGATGAACAGCAGGCCAGCCATCATGATCTTCACCACGCGTTCCACACCCTTCTGAAGGCCGCGGGAACATACGTAGAAACAGGACATGGACACGAGGAGGGTCCAGAACAGCATGAGCCAAGGATTGGACAGCATGCCCGTGAACACCGTAGGAACCTGATCCGGCGGTAGTGCCAGCCCGCCAGTGATAGTGGCGAACACATAATACAGCATCCAGCCAGCCACAGGTATATAAAACATCATGAGTATATAGGAACCAGCCAGGCTGAACCAGCCGAACCAATGCCACTTCGTTCCTTCGGGTTCCAGCGCTTTAAACGCGCGGCCCATGTTCAGGCGGGAGGCACGTCCCACGGAAAATTCCATGATGAGGATGGGAAGCCCCATGCCGATGAGGAATATCAGGTACGCTACAAGGAAAACTGCACCGCCATATTTACCGGTGATGAAGGGGAAACGCCATACGTTGCCAAGACCGATGGCACACCCGGCGGAAAGGAGCAGGAAGCCCAATCTGCTGGCAAGATGTTCACGCTGAGCCATGATATAATCTCCTTAGATAGGATTTTTTCTGTTGATAGACAAAACCTTAGAGGACGGCAATAAAAAATTCAACTAAAACCTAAAACCCGACGCATTAATATGTTATCGCTCCTCTCCAGCCTTGCCTCCTTTCCCTTGCTATACTACGCTGGCGGCATACCATGTCGCCACAGGAACACCTATGGACAAGCATAGCAGAAAACATTGGGCTCACTGGGCCAACCGTATGCTCATGGCGCTGGAAGGCGCAAGTATCGGTGCAGCTGCGGCCTTTGTCATCTGCAGTTTCCGCATACTGCGGGACAAGGCTGCTCCTTACATCATGCTCTGGCTTTCCGACTGGCGCGAGTTGTGGTGGAAGCCTATCATCTGGCTTATCGTTCTTATCGTTGCCGCCCGTTTTCTTGGCTGGCTGGTCCGCAAGATACCTCTCATTTCCGGCAGCGGCATCCCCCAGACGGAACTCGTCATCATGGGAAAACTCCATATTTCCCGGATGGACTGGCTGAAAGTTCTCATCGCAAAGTTCGTGGCATGCCTTGTCGGTATGCTTGGCGGTCTTTCTCTGGGACGCGCCGCCCCCTGCATACAGATGGGTGCCGCTACAGCCGCCCTTGTCAACGCCTTATGGGAACATTTCAGCGTGAGTGGAAGGATAGCCATCTCAGCCGGGGCCGCGGCCGGTCTGACCGCCGCCTTTGGAGCCCCTATAGCCGGCTTCCTCTTCGTCTTCGAAGAAATGCACACGAAAATAACCCGGATGGGGGTCCTCATCATCCTCACATCCGTTCTTACAGCTCAGATAGTCACATCGCAGGTCTTCGGCCTCGATACGCTTTTCCCTTTTGACCTGTTCCTCATTCCCGAAGTCATCCAGCACCTGTGGCTCATCCCTGTCATGGGTGTGACCATGGGCGCCGCTGGAGTTTTCTACAGCCGTTCCCTGATCGCCGTAAAAAATGCGGAAGCTCTCCACACCCCGCTGAGTCAGGACTGGCGTATCCTCCCGCCTATGCTGACCGCCTTCATATTGATGTTCACCTTTCCTGCCGTACTGGGAGGAGGAGACGAACTCATCGCCTCACTGGCCCTGCTCGCTCCGGCGCCGGACACTGTACTCAAGCTCCTTTTTCTGACTGTCGTCCTGAAAACGTCCTTCGCTATCTTCAGCTACACAGGCAACGTCCCCGGCGGGATACTCATGCCCATCCTCTGCATCGGTGCGCTGCTCGGGGCCCTTTGCGGCCAGATCCTGCTTGCTCTGGGTCTACTTGGCTCGCAGGAGTGGCAGATGTGTATAATCTATGGGATGGCAGGCTTCTTCACGGCTGTCATACGGACCCCGCTCACAGGAGCGGCAGTCGCCATGGAAATATCCGGCTCTCTTACCTGCCTGCCCGGAAGCGCCGCCATAGCGTTCCTCGCCTCGTGGACAGCTGACCAGCTGAATACTCCGCCCATCTACGACTCCATGCGAGCTGCTATCGTCATCCGCCGCCGCTGATTTTCCTACATCACAACAAGAAAGGCCGTGCTCACAACGAACACGGCCTTTCTTTATACTATATTTTCTTCATCACTCTTCGCTTTCACCGCTGTCAGCAACGGTATCGAAGCCTACCACATTGGCACCGTCATCCAGACGGACGAGACGCACACCCATGGTGGCACGCCCCACGGAACGCACCTCATCCACGCCGAGGCGGATGATCTTGTTCGTGGAGGTGAGCAGTATCAGAGAGTCGGTATCGGCTACCGGCATAGCACCGATGACTTCACCAGTCTTGGGAGATACCTTGAAGTTGATGAGACCGATGCCGCCGCGGCTCTGCATGCGGTAAAGGTCGATCTTGGTACGCTTGCCATAGCCAAGAGCAGAGACCGTCATGATCATGGTGGAGTTGTCACCATCCTTCACGGTGACGCAGGCCACCACGCGGTCGCCGCGGCGCAGGCCTATGCCCTTCACGCCGGAGGCACTGCGGCCCATGGGACGAACATCAGGCATAGCGAAGCGGATAGCCATACCGTGAGCCGTAGCGATGACGACATGATCGGAATCCGTGACCTCGCGAACAGCGATGAGTTCGTCATCTTCCTTCAGACCGAGGGCGATCATGCCGTTCTTGCGGCAGCGGGCATACAGAGACGCACTGGAACGCTTGACCATGCCCTGCTTGGTGGTGAACAGGAAGTACTTGTCTTCCGCAAAACCACGCACGGTGAGCGCGTTAGCAACCCATTCATCCTTCTCCAGCGGGAGCAGGTTCGCCAGATGCTGGCCCTTGGCAGTGCGGCTGCCTTCCGGTACCTGATGCACTTTGAGCTGATGCATACGCCCCTTGTTGGTGAAGAGCAGCAGGTACTGATGGTTCGTGGTGGTCAGGAATTCCTGCACGAAATCATCTTCCGAGGTATGCAGACCGGCAATACCCTTGCCGCCGCGCTTCTGCTGGTGATAGTTGCCCAGCGTGGTACGCTTGATATAGCCACGGCGGGACAGCGTGACCACCACATCTTCGTCAGGGATGAGATCTTCGATATCGATGCCGCCCAGCTCGTCCATGACGACTTCGGTACGACGAGGAGTGGCGTAGGTATCCTTGATGTACTTCGTTTCATCGCGAAGCACACCGCGAAGGACTTCACCATCCTCAAGGATGGAGGTCAGGTACGCGATGAGCTTTTCAAGTTCACGGAACTCTTCGAGCAGCTTGTCGCGCTCAAGACCAGTGAGGCGCTGCAGACGCATATCGAGGATGCTCTGGGCCTGAACATCGGTAAAGCCATAGCGATCCATGAGGCCGGTCTTGGCTTCCTGAGGCGTGGCAGACGCACGGATGAGGGCCACGATCTCGTCGATGATATCCAGAGCTTTGAGCAGACCTTCCACGATGTGGGCGCGAGCCTGAGCCTTGTCGAGGTCGAAACGAGTACGACGGATGACCACTTCACGGCGATGATCGAGGAAGCAGACGAGAGCCGAACGCAGGTTGAGCTGCTGAGGCTTGTTGTCCACCACGGCCAGCATGTTGATACCGAAGGAGGTCTCCAGCGGAGTGTACTTATACAGACCGTTGATGACCAGTTCCGGGATAGTTCCGCGCTTGAGGTCGAGGATGATACGGATGCCCTTCTTGTCGGAAAGGTCGCGCAGGTCGGTCACACCTTCGAGCTTACGGTCGTTGACCAGCGAGGCTATCTTTTCCACGAGGGAGGACTTGTTGAGGGCATAGGGGATCTCGCGGATGACCACAGACTGCTGCCCCTTCTTGCGTTCCTCCACTTCCACACGTCCACGCATCTTCACGACGCCGCGACCCGTGCGATAGGCATCGAGCAGGCCCTGACCAGCATAGACGAAGCCGGCAGTGGGGAAGTCCGGTCCCTTCACGATGTCGATGAGGTCATCGACAGAACAGGCGGGATCTTCGATAAGGCAGAGCAGAGCATCGCAAAGCTCGCCGAGGTTGTGAGGGGGGATATTGGTGGCCATACCGACGGCGATACCGGAGGAGCCGTTGAGAAGAAGGTTCGGCACCTTGGTAGGAAGAACGGCAGGTTCCTGTTCCGAACCGTCGTAGTTCGGGCGGAAGTCCACGGTCTTCTTTTCGATATCGTTCAGGAATTCGGAAGCCAGCTTGGACATGCGCACTTCAGTGTAACGCATGGCAGCGGCGGAGTCGCCGTCGATGGAGCCGAAGTTGCCCTGACCGTCTTCAAGAGGGTCACGCATGTTGAAGTCCTGGGCCATACGGACCAGGGCATCGTACACGGCGAAGTCACCATGCGGATGGTACTTACCGATAACGTCACCGACGACACGAGCACTTTTCTTCGTGGGGCGGTTGTACGTATTGGCCATCTGCGACTGTGCGAACAGGATACGGCGATGCACAGGCTTGAGACCGTCGCGGGCATCGGGGATAGCTCGGCCGATGATGACGCTGAGCGAGTAGGCCAGATAGGACTGACGCAACTCTTTTTCTATATCTACTCTGAGTTCTGCCACTGTAGTTGTCCTTTAGCGTTTCCCTTAGATATCGAGGTCGTCGATAGCGGAGAGGGCATTGCGGATGATGAAGTCGCGGCGAAGATCGGCGCGATCGCCCATGAGTTCCTCGATAGTATCGGAAGCAGCCTGAGCGTCTTCGATACTCACCTGAAGGAGTACACGCTTCTCGGGGTTCATGGTGGTCATTTCCAGCTGTTCAGGGTTCATTTCACCCAGACCTTTGTAACGCTGGATGTTGAAGCCCTTACGAGCTTCTGCGTAGGCGGCTTCGCGAAGTTCGAAGTAGTCCTTCACTTCGCGGCCGGATTCGGAGCTGGAGAGCTTCACAGGGAACGAACCGCAGGATTCGCCGAGTTCAGCCCACATCTGGCGGGCATGGCGATACATGCGGGACTGGAAGTACTCCACGGCAAGGCGGGTACGATGACCGCTCTTGTTTTCGAACATCACGAAGGAGCGCTCATCTTCCTCGTACTTTTCCACTTCGCTCCAGGCCTTGTAGCCCTGTTCCGCCATCCAGGCGCAGAATTCTTCCGAGAGACCGGCAGAAAGAGCGTCAGAAGTGAGGGTGTCCTTGAAGCGCAGGAAGGTCAGGAAGAGTTCGCGGGAAATGGCAGAATTCTCCGCTTCGAGAACGCACTTTTCCAGCTCGTCGATCTTCTTGAGAAGGGCGATGAATTCGGCACCGCGATAGGTGCGGCCATCGGAAACAGCAACGGAAACACCATCGGAAAGGCGCTGGAGCAGGAACTCGTCGAGTTCAGCATCGTCCTTCAGGAACTTGATGGTGTTGCTGCCCTTCTTGATGCCGTAGAGCGGGGGCTGAGCGATGTAGAGATGACCTTCCTCGATGAGCTTGGGATAGTAACGGAAGAAGAAGGTGAGCATGAGCGTACAGATATGGGCACCGTCCACGTCTGCGTCGGTCATGATGATGATCTTGTGGTAACGGAGTTTGGAATAATCCATGTTCTCACCGATACCGACACCCATGGCCGTGATCATGTTCTTGATCTCTTCGCTGCCAAGCATGCGGTCGAAGCGGGCGCGTTCCACGTTCAGGATCTTGCCGCGCAGGGGCAGGATGGCCTGAGTCATGGGGTTACGCCCCTGCTTGGCGGAACCGCCTGCAGAGTCACCTTCCACGATGAACACTTCACATTCCGTGGGGTCCTTGCTCTGACAGTCGGCCAGCTTACCGGGAAGGGAGTTATCGGAAAGAGCCCCCTTGCGGCGCACAAGCTCACGGGCACGGCGGGCAGCTTCACGAGCGCGGGAAGCCTCGGCGGCCTTTTCGATGATGGTGCGGATGTCCTTGGGGTTTTCCTGGAAGTAGACATCCAGCACATTGTAGACGATGGCATTGACGATACCCGCCACTTCGCTGTTGCCGAGCTTGGTCTTGGTCTGCCCTTCGAACTGAGGCTGAGGCAGCTTGACGCTGATGATAGCAGTCAGACCTTCACGCACGTCATCACCGGAAAGAGTGTCGCCTTTGAGTTTCTTCTGCAGATCGGGCTGGCTCTTCACGTAGTTGTTGATGGCGCGGGTGAGGGCGGTCTTGAAACCGGCAAGATGCGTGCCGCCTTCATGCGTGCGGATATTGTTGGCGAAGGTGAAGGTCTTTTCGTTGAAGCCGGAATTGTACTGAAGAGCAAAATCGACAGTGATGTTGTCCTGAACACCTTCACCGCTGATGATGGGATGCAGGCCGGCTTCGTTGCTGTTGATGTCCTTCACGAACTGCAGGATGCCGCCTTCAGCATGGAAGGTATGGGTCTCCTGAGAGCGTTCATCCGTGCATACGATGACAAGGCCCTTGTTCAGGTATGCCAGCTCTTCGAAACGCTTCTTCAGCACTTCGAAGGAGTAGACCGTCGTTTCGAAGATCTCTTCGTCGGGCATGAAGCGGACAGTAGTACCGTGGCCTTCAGCTTCACCGATAGCTTCCACCTTGGTGACGGGCACACCGCGCTCATAGCGCTGACGCCAGCGCTTGCCGTCACGACGCACGGTGACTTCGAGCCAGCTGGAAAGAGCGTTCACGCAGGACACGCCCACGCCATGCAGACCGCCGGAAACCTTGTAGGCGTTATTGTCGAACTTACCGCCGGCATGGAGCTTGGTCATGACCACCTGCACGGCAGGGATCTTGAGTTTGGGGTGGATATCCACCGGGATACCGCGGCCGTTGTCG
>JAFWYI010000133.1 GCA_017522745.1 Mailhella sp. | reverse complement strand
TCCACGTTGCCAGCGGCGCTGATGGTAAAGCTGGTAACGTCGGCGTCGTCAGTAATAGCAGAACTCACGCTTTTGCCGTCCCACATGGGGGTGTCGAGCGCGAAGGAGCTGGATGCATTTTCTATGGCGGCGGAATAGATGTCGCTGCCCTGCTGGTACACGTCGTCCGCACGGGTGGCGATGGTGATGGAACCAGAGGTCTCGCCCGCCGGGATGGTAAGCGTGTAGCCGTTGGAAAGCTCCACCGTCACATCGCCAAGACTCACGCGATCGAGGCTGGCAGTGAAGGTCACTTCGCGGACGTCGTTTTCCGTACCACCCGCGCTCACCGAAAGAGACACGTTCAGTTCCTGAGGAGCCTGATCGGCATCGCCGCCAGCGCCGCCGCCTTCTCTGTCAAGGCGCCCGCCATCCTGCCAGCCGGTGTCGATACCACCGAGGCGATCGAGACCGCCCAGCAGTTCCATGTTGGACCACTCCTGATAGTGGGAATCGTTGGCAGGCTCGGGGCCGGCCGCGGGCATGAGTTCGGGCTGGCCGAGCGCGGCAAGGAAATCTTCACCCGCGACTTCAGCGCCTTCCATTTCGAACACAGGCATGTTCTGGGCGGTGTAGGCGGTATAGAAGTCGTTCAGGGTGATAGTTACACCGTTTTCCAGCATGAAAACGAGGTCATCGCCAGAGCGGGAGACTTCAGCCTCGCCCGCCGGGAATTGGAACACGAAACGAGCGTCCTCTGCACATTCAACAGCGTAGGAAGTTTTGGGCAGATTCAGGAAAACGGTATTCATATGTTTCTCCAAGCAGGAGTTTTAGTGCGATAAAGCGTTTAAACGAAAAATCCCGGACCGTGCAGCCGGCCGGGACTTTATGCAGATGTATTGAAAAAAAGAAAATCCCGGCAGGCGCACGAAAACCCAGCAGCCTGAAACCTGGGCTGCTGATGCAAGTTCCTTTACCTGACAGGAAGCTCTGTGAGACGCTTTTCTAATGGTCTCGTGCTGTTTTAATACGCCCGAACACTGTTTTTGTCAAATATCGCGGGCATATTCACCTCAAGGAACACGCTGTTTCCCGCGCCACTCACCACCAGATATCCTTGCGATCTGATAGGAAAAATAAGGAACGTCTCTATGATTGTGTTTTATACAGAAAGTGCTAGCCTTTTTTCAAAGTGAGGTTTCTGCCATGCCCCCAGCACTTTTCCGCCCCAGCCAGCTTATCCGTACCATCATCATTGCTATCATCCTTATTTTTCAGGTCTCCTCCCTGTGGGTGGCGTTCCATCTGAACACCGCTATAGTCCAGAGGACGGACATCTATGCCACTGAGGCGGCCCAGCTGGCCACCTCCGTCATCAGCAGCCGAATCTCTACTGTACGGCAGGTTCTTTCCAAAATTGCAGGCACTCTTGTCGAAAAGACGGATCAGAGGACACCGGACGAAGAGCTTGAGCGTCTCATCGCCGGGTATAAGAAGCTGTGGAACTATTCTGAAGTGCACCTGCTGAAGTACGAAGGCGGCATCGCTCAGGATGACTTCTCCAGATTCGCGAGCAAAGAACGGCTCCTCATCGACCGCGCCGTGAAAGAAAAACGTATCCTCATGGGCCAGTCTTCCATGGAGAAGTGCATTGCCTACGCCGTTCCTGTACTCAACGACAAAGAGCTGGAGGGCGTGCTTCTGGTTATGCGCAGTAGCGAAATGGCAGAACAGCTCCTCAGTATCGACGTGTTCAGCCATGCCGGCGTGACCCTGCTTGTAGACTATGATCATGATATCCTTGTAAAAAACTGGAACACGGACCTTGCCCACCCCCAGGACCATGCCAGCTTCATAAGCAAGAACAAGACTCTGATTCCTTCCATTTTCGGGCCGGACTACAGCGTAGAAAAAAACGGTCTCTGGCGCTTCTCGGACGCGCATGGTCATGAGTGGATAGCCGCGCAGAACACCATAGAGGAATACGGCCTCAGCCTTATCTACGCGGCCCCGGTAGACCTGCTCATGGGCGGCCTGCCTTCCCTGCGCTGGCAGAACCTGATCATGCATATTGCCACGTTCATAGGTACTATCCTGCTCCTGGTGGACATCTGCCTGCTCCATTGCTTCTATCGGAGAAAGATCCTGAGCATCGAGCTGACCGATCCCCTTACCGGTGGCGACAACGCCCAGAACTTCCAGAACAAGCTGAGACGTATCCTCACTGACAGCAAGGACAGCTACGCCCTTGTTTCCATGGATATCAACAAGTTCAAGCTCATCAACGAAGAATACGGCGTGGACAAGGCCAACGAACTCCTGCGCCTCATCTACAATATCATCACTGCCGATCTCAGTTCGGGCGAACTCTGCGCCCACCATACGGCCGATACCTTCCTCATGCTCCTGCGCCACAGCAGTGAGGCCGACACGCAGGAACGGCTCGACTGGCTGATGAATGAGATCATGAAAAGCAAGCATGACCTTGGCCTGACGCATAAGCAGGGTCTTTCCGCCGGTGTGTACGTGATAGAAGACAGGGAGCTGTCTTCCTACATCATGCTCGACCATGCGAACCTTGCCCGAGAAATATGCAAACAGCCGCCCTACCCTTCCATACAGTTCTACGACGAGTCCGTGCAGGAACAGCAGAGGAAGGAAGCGGACATCCTCAACTCTTTCGGCCCGTCTCTGGAAAACGGAGACTTCGAGGTTTGGCTCCAGCCCAAGGTGAACATCCGCACCAACATGGTTTCCGGTGCAGAAGCGCTGGTGCGCTGGAACCACCCGGAACTCGG
This sequence comes from Mailhella sp., assembly GCA_017522745.1. GTDB lineage: Bacteria > Desulfobacterota > Desulfovibrionia > Desulfovibrionales > Desulfovibrionaceae > Mailhella. The sequence goes on along the minus strand of JAFWYI010000133.1, from coordinate 1,020 downwards.
CTTCCTTGCCCCGGGCGCATTCCTGCCCGTGCTGGAACGCAACGGCCGCGTGGGCCAGCTCGACCTGTGGGTGTTCCGGCAGGTCTGCCGCCCGCTCGCCCAATGGGACAGAGAAGGCCGCGAGATGGTGCCCATAGCCGTCAACCTTTCCCGCGCACAGCTGGCCAATGAGGACTTCTTTACCGACTACCTGAATATCCTGAACGAGTACGACGTCGACCCGCACTGGATAGAGCTGGAGCTTACGGAAAACATCTTCGTGGAGAACGAGGAAGCTATTTCCCAGCTTTTCTCCACTATCCGTTCCCACGGTCTGCGCTGTGCTATCGACGACTTCGGCACCGGCTACTCCTCGCTCTCGCTCCTGCGGCGCGCCAGAATAGACACGGTGAAGCTCGACCGCTCCTTCTTTGCCGAGCCCGAACTCTCCTCTCAGAGCAAGGCTATCATCCGCTCCATCACCCAGCTGGCTTCGGCTCTCGGGCTGGTCTGCGTGGCCGAAGGCGTGGAAACGCAGGCCACGCTGGAATTCCTGCTCTCTACGGACTGCTCCATCGCGCAGGGTTATCTCTACTCCAAACCGCTGAAAGTGGAAGACTTTGAAAACTATACCTATTCCGAGGAAAAGACCTGCAAGATACTCGGAATGGGCTTTGTCTGCTACCTGAGCGATTCCCACCTCCAGAATTCCTCGTTGAGCGGATCGGTGGACAAGGGGCTTCTGTCTGCCCTTCCGGGTGTGGGCCTGTGCGTGATAAAAAAGCAGAACCACGAACTCCTGTTCTATAACGATGTGATGAAGGAAATGACGCCCCACATCGCGGAAGGCATGCTCTGCCACGAACTCTGGACCAGCCACTGTTCCAACTGCCCTCTCATGATGGCCAGCCGCGACAAGATCTCTGCAAGCACCACGCGGTCCGACACCTTCGGCTGTTCGGTCCGCCTCACCGCACGCGAGGTCCTCTGGGACAACAGCATCCCTGCCTTCCTCGTTACGTTGATCCCCCTTTCCAATAG
>JAFWYI010000132.1 GCA_017522745.1 Mailhella sp. | reverse complement strand
GGGCCTTCGGGCTGGCGTGCGGGCCGTGAGCATCACCGCGCAGGAACGAGGGCAGGCCCATGAACTGCACGAGCGGGAGCCTGTCGGAGCCTGTGGCAAGTGCGGCCGCATGATTTTTCCAGAGCCTGAACTGGAGCAGGAGCATGTCCGGTTTGAGCAGACCGATTCGATAGCCCGGAGTCGAGGCGAAATCGGCAAGTCCGGGGACCGCAGTATGGGCTTTCTGGATGGCTTCCTTCAGAGGGAGCCCCTGTGCCAGCGCGTCGCTCATGGCGTGAATGAGCCAGATATCGCGTTCATCTTCTGCCACGGGGAGCCAGCGTGCATCGGTGAAGCGCTCAGCCTGTTCTGTGAGTTCCTGACAGGCTCGGCAGCTTGGTGAGAAGAAAATGGAAACAGCAGGTTGAGTGTTGTTTTCTACAGGAGACCACGGTTCTGCGGTTTCCCGGATGACCCCACCTGCGTCGAAGAGAAAAAGCAATGTCCACAGGATCAGCAGTGGAGAACGGTGGACCTGGCTCTGAGGCATGACGTTGCGATGGAAGGCGACGTATGATGAAGCGATGAACAGCCCGGCGATGAGGCAGTTCACGCTGGGGCCGTGAAAAGCATGACGCCCAGCAGGAGTGCGTCTGCGACAAGGGCGAGCCCCGCAAGGACGAGCCCCAGCCGTGAGAAGCGCAGGACTGCCGTCAGGAGCAGCAGACCGAACAATACGACGCCGCCCTGCCAGAGAGAAATGCCCGCCAGCCGGAAATCCTGAAAGAGCGAACAGCCATCCGTAAGGCAGAGAGCTTCACCGCCGGAGAGCATCACCCACAGGCAGAAGAGCAGACCGGAAAGGCTGACGAGTGCAGGGAATATGGGGAAGCAACGATTGTAGCTGGGCATGGGATCTTCAGCTCCTTTCTTTCGGGAGTAGCGTAACATTCCGACTTCGTAAAGACTTTAAAAAAGATATCGCGGCAATATTGGCTGTGCAGGTCGCCGTCTGATATCTGTGAGCGTTTGCCCGACCCAGTCTTGGGCTGTCTTTCAGGTCGTTCCATCATCGCGCAAGGGGCCTTCCATAATGCAAACTAAACCGCTTGCCGCCAGAGCCTTAGCCTAGTATAACGACGATACGTTCCGTTTCATAAGGAGTTCCAATATGTGTGGGATCATCGGCTACAGTGGGCATCGTCCGGCAGTTCCTCTGCTGGTAGAAGGCTTACATCGCCTTGAATATCGCGGATATGATTCTTCCGGTGTCGCCTTCGAGCAGGCCGGTAAACTTCAGGTGGTCAAGGCCGCGGGAAAACTGTCCGCTCTTGAGAGCAAGCTGGCCAGCAATGCCTTTCATCTGGCAACGGCCGGTATTGGTCATACCCGGTGGGCCACGCATGGGCTGCCGGTGGAACGCAACGCCCATCCTCATCTCTCTCAGGATGGTAAGCTCGCCATCATCCACAACGGTATCATCGAGAACTTTCAGGAGATAAAGGACGAACTGCTCGCCAAGGGCCATACCTTCCTTTCCGACACCGATACGGAAGTGCTGGCCCACCTCATAGGTGAAGAGCGCGAACATTCGCCGAACCTTCGTGAAGCCTTTGCGCGAGCCCTTCGCCGTGCTCATGGGGCATACGCTGTGGTACTGCTTTCCCCTGAGGAACCCGGGATCATCTATGCCGCCCGCATGGCCGCGCCTCTGCTTATGGGCGTGGGCGTGGGAGAATGTTTTGTCGCGTCCGACATCCCGGCATTCCTGCCGTATACCCGCGAAGTCGTCTTCCTCGAAGATGGCGAACTCGCCCGCATCGAAGGTTCGAAGTGGGAAGTGTTCTCTCTTGCCGATCTTTCTCCTGTTGAAAAAACTGTGAACCATGTGCCGTGGGATATGCAGGCCGCCGCCAAGGATGGCTACAAGCATTTCATGCTCAAGGAGATCATGGAACAGCCTCGTGTCGTCACGGACTGCCTGAGCGGCAGACTGGTGGGGCAGGGGGATTCTCTCCGTGTCCAGCTTGGCGAACTCGATGCGTTCCCTGTGCCGTCCCGCCTGCATATCGTGGCCTGCGGCACGTCGTACAACGCCGGTCTGTGGGGGCGTGAACTGCTGGAGAACATCGGCGGCATCCCCACGGATCTCGATATCGCTTCGGAGTTCCGCTACCGTGATCCCATCCTGCGTCCCGACGAAGCTGTGATGGTGATAAGCCAGTCCGGCGAGACGGCCGATACTCTGGCCGCATTGCGGCTGGCCAAGGAGAAGGGCTGCAAGGTCATCGGGCTTTGCAACGTGGTAGGCTCTTCTATTGCTCGTGAGGCCGATGTGGTGGTCTACACGCAGGCCGGGCCCGAGATCAGTGTGGCTTCCACCAAGGCCATGTGCAGTCAGATGACGCTCATCGCTCTTATGGCCGCGTATTACGGCCAGCGCCGTACGGATGCCTTCGATCCCTCTGCCTCCGTGAAGATGCTGAACGCACTTGCCGCGCTTCCCGCTCAGCTGGCGGCAGTGCTGCCCACCATGCAGGAACGGGCGGCTCAGCTTGCACTGCGTTTTGCCTCTTCCCGCAGCTTTTTCTATCTGGGGCGCGGCCAGTGCCATGCGCTGGCGCTGGAAGGCGCACTCAAGCTCAAGGAGCTTTCCTATATCCACGCGGAAGGCTATGCTTCCGGCGAGATGAAGCACGGTCCCATCGCGCTCATCGACCCGCAGTTCCCCACGCTGGCCCTTGCACTGGACGATGCTCTCTTCCCCAAGGTGAAGTCCAATATCCAGGAAGTCCTCGCTCGTCAGGGGCGTGTCATCGCCCTTGTTCAGGAGAAGGACGGCGTTGCGCCTGAACTTGGCGTGGAAGAGCAGTGGGTCCTTCCCGAGGCGCATCCTGTCGCCGCCAGTTTCCTTGCTCTCCCTGCCCTGCAGCTGTTCAGCTACTGCGTGGCCGATTACCTTGGCAAGGATGTCGATCAGCCGCGGAACCTCGCAAAGAGCGTGACGGTGGAATAGGCGGACGCCTGCCCGAAGGTGTACCGAGTTGAGGTCACCTGAAACCTTTTCGGCGGACGCCGCTGTTTCGCCCCGGGAGTTATTATGAGTTTTGATTTGAAGAAGAAGATCAGGCGCAATCAGTTCGTAGTCAACTACGGACGTATGTGGCCGTTCATCAAGCCGTTCTGGCTCACGGCGCTGTTCTCTCTTCTCATCTGCGTCCCCGTGGGCGGGCTCGATGCTGTTATCGCGCTCTTCCTCAAGCCCTATACCGATGTCGTGATCGTGGGCAAGAACATGGAGTCTCCGTGGTACATCCCGCTGCTCATCGTGGGATTCACGACGGTGCAGGGTCTTCTGAACTTTGGCGGTGCTTACCTCAATGCGTGGGTCGGCGGCCGCCTCACCATGGGACTCAAGCAGTGGCTCTATGAAAAACTTCTTGAGATAGAACCGGCCTTCTTTGACAAGAAAACGTCCGGCGAAGTGATGTACCGCTTCAACAGCGACGCCGAACTTGCCTGTTCGGGGCTGCTGGGCAACCTGAAGAGTTTCATCACGAGGATCTGTTCCTCTATCGCGCTCATCGGTGTTCTGCTCTACAACTCGTGGCAGCTTTCCATCGTTGCCATCCTTATCCTTGTGGTCGCCATTGCTCCGCTCACCAAGGTGAAGCGCCTGCTCAAATCGCTGGTGGCGCGGAACACCAACGTGATGGCTCAGGTGAACACGACGTATAACGAGACGTTTTCCGGCAACCGTACCATCGCGGCATATAACCTTCAGAAGCGTCAGAAGACCAGTTTCGATGCTCTTGTGAGCGACGTTTTCAGCCTTACCGTGGCTATGGTGCGACGCACGGCATGGATATCGCCGTTCATGCATTTCGTCATTTCCATCGGCCTCGGTCTTGCCATCGCCTTTGGCAGCTGGCTCATCGTGCAGGGGCAGATCACGCCCGGTAACTTCGTATCCTTCCTCACGGCTCTGCTCATGCTCTACACTCCGCTGAAGAACATCAGCAATGTGGCTGTGGCGGTGCAGAACTCCTTCCTCGCCATCGAACGAGTGTTCGAGATACTCGAACGTCCGTCTGAACTTGTGGAAAAGGAAGATCCTCAGCCTCTTTCCGACGTGAAGAAGGGGGTCAGCTTCGAGAACGTGAGCTTCGCCTACACGCAGGGGGTGGATGTCCTCCGCGACATCAATCTTGATGTGAAGGTCGGCGAGATGATAGCGCTGGTGGGCAATTCCGGCGGCGGCAAGAGTACGCTGGTCAGCCTGCTCCCGCGTTTCTACGATGTTTCCAGGGGCAGTATCCGCATAGATGGTGTGGATGTGCGCGATATGAGCCTGCATGATCTGCGCCAGAACATCGCGGTGGTGTTCCAGGATAACTTCCTTTTCGATGGAACTATCCGTGAGAATATCCTGCTGGGCAAGCCGGAAGCCTCGGATGAGGAAGTGGCTCAGGCTCTGGAACGCGCCTGCCTGACTGAGTTCATCGTGTCTTTGGAAAACGGTGTCGATACCTATATCGGCGAGCGTGGGACCCTGCTTTCCGGTGGGCAGAAACAGCGCGTGGCCATCGCTCGTGCCTTCTTGAAGAACGCTCCCATCGTCATCCTCGACGAGGCGACTTCCGCTCTCGACAACAAGTCTGAAGAGATCGTGCAGAAAGCCATCGACAACCTCATGCAGGACAAGACCGTGTTCGTCATCGCCCATCGTCTGTCCACGGTCAAGAACGCCAACCGCATCGCCGTCATCAATGAAGGTGAACTTGCCGAACTGGGCACGCATGAAGAACTCATGGCTATCCCTGAGGGCCGCTATCGTACCCTGTATAACATGCAGTTCAAGGATCCCTTGGCGGATAGCGAATAAAAATAGTGCGGGACCTGAACCCGAGAACATATCAGTAAAGATCCCCTGCTTCGTTTTGAGGCAGGGGATCTTTGCTGGACTAGTGGATATGCAGAGTTACAGAGGCTGGCTGCAAGTTGAGAGCCACACAGGGGCAAGCGTTCAGTGACTGCCTGCCGCCTGATATGTGTAGTCGAACGGGAGCGATTTGGTTTCTGCTACGGCTGTAAGTGTTGTGTCGGCCATTTTGTACAACGCGCATGGTATGAAAAAAGCCCGTCTCCCGGTAGGGGAGGCGGGCTTCATCCGTATCAGCCGAATACGCTTACAGACCGAGCATGCGCGGCAGGAAGAGCGTGAGGTCGGGGAAGAAGATGATGACGACAAGGGCCAGCGTGGCGGCCAGAAGCATGGGCAAGACTGGCGGGGTGATCTGTTCCATGGTCAGCCCGCTTATCTTCGCGCCCACGTAGAGGTTCACGGCCACAGGCGGCGTCACCTGACCAAGCGCAAGGTTGATGGTCATCATCACGCCGAACCATACGGGATCCCAGCCGAAATGCGCCATGATGGGCAGCAGGAAGGGCAGGAGGACGTAGTAGATGGAAATGGCGTCCAGCAGCATGCCGGCGATGAACAGGATGACGTTGATGAGGAGCAGCAGCACCCAGGGGTTGTCGGAAAGGGAAAGCAGTACAGCGGCACCGCGCTCCACGAGGCCGACAGTGCTGGCGACCCAGGCGTAGAGACCGGCACAGGTCACCACGAACATGATGACGGCGGTGGCTTTCACAGATTCTACCAGCACTTCCACGAGGATGGAGAAGCTGTTGATGGTGCGGTAGATGAACACACCTACGAAGAGACCATAGAAAATGGCCACAGCGGCGGCTTCGGTGGGAGTGAACACGCCGCCATAGATGCCGCCGAGGATGACAACAGGAGTCATCACGCCCCAGAAGGCTTCGCGCAGGGCTTTACGAACAGGCATGGTGCGGGGCTTGCCGCGATAGCCCTTTTTGTGGGAGGTGAGAAATACGGAAATCGCCAGAAAACCTGCCACGATCACGCCGGGGACAAAGCCAGCGGCGAAGAGGGCGGGCACGGAAACGTCGGCAATGCCACCGTATACGATGAAGGCGATGCTGGGCGGGATGACGATGGCGAGACCGGAGGTGACGGAAACGGTGGCGGCGGCAAAGGGCTTGTCGTAGCCGCTCTTCACCATGGCGGGGATGAGGATGAGGCCGAGAGCCGCCACGGTAGCCGGGCCGGAACCGCTCACGGCGCCCCAGAAGGTGGCCACGCCCACAGTTGCGATGGCAAGGCCGCCGGTCATGTCGCCAACGAGGGTCTCAACGAGGAGGACGATGCGGGAGGCGATGCCCGCACGTTCCATGATGAAGCCGGCAAGGATGAAGAAGGGGATGGCCAGAAGCGGCACTTTGGCTACGCCGGCGAAGAAG
>JAFWYI010000131.1 GCA_017522745.1 Mailhella sp. | reverse complement strand
CAATAATTATAAATATAGAGACACGAAAAATCTCACAGTCACTGCATTTCATAAGTGACCTCAACCCATAAAGCTCCTAAGGCATGATCTGGCCGACCTCGTCAAAGTCCAGCTCGACCTGAGACAGAGTGGAGCGGAGCAGAGGATCGACTTCCTTCCGGCGCTGAGGAGGCAGGGCGAGAAGAAGATTTTCCCGGACCGTAAGCCAGGGAACGAGGCGGGGATCCTGAAAAACGACGCCGCAGTGTTCAGCATCCACGTTATTGGTGCCGCTGTCGGCCTCCGTGAGGCCAGCCGCGATACGCAGTACGGTGGATTTGCCACAGCCGGAAGCTCCCAGCAGGCAGGTAATGCCGGACTCCACAAGATTCAGGGTCATGCCCTTGAGTATGCATTTGTCACCGAAATGTTTGACGATGTTTTCAAGCGCAGGCATCAGTTGGCCACCTCCGGGAAGCGCCGCCCCAGCAGTTTGATGGACAGAAGGCGGAACAGTGAATCCAGCGACCAGCCCACCAGACCGATGAGGAATATGCCGACCATGACTTCATCTACGCGCTGCATCTGCTCGGCATCGGTTATCATGTATCCGAGGCCGGTGCTGGCGGCGATGAGTTCCGCGCCGATGAGGGCACGCCAGCTGTAACCGAAACTCAGGCGTATGCCTGTGACTATGGACGGTACAGCGGCCGGCAGGGCCAGATAGCGGGCATAGTCGAAAAAGGAGAGACGAAGGCTGGCTGCCAGTTCCTTGTAGGAATTATCGAGTCGCGAAAAGCCAGCCCGGGCATTCAGAAAGGTAGGGAAGAAAGAGGCAAGGATGATGATGGCCTGCTGAGTGGCTTCACCGATGCCCAGCCAGAGGATGAGGAGAGGGATGACCGCGAGAGGCGGAGTCATCCGCATGAACGAAAGGGGAAGATCGAGCAGTTTCTCCAGCAGGGAAAAACGCGCCAGAATAGCCGCGAGGATACATCCGGCCGTGATGCTGATGAAGAAGCCACTGCAGATACGGTCCATGGACGCGCCAAGATGTCTGGCAAGGTCGCCCGAAGCTGCCATGGTGCAGGCTGTCTGGAACACGGTTTCCGGAGGTGGCAGCAGATATGCCGATACGACTCCGCTCGTTGACGAGATGTGCCATGCCGCCAGCAGAAGCAGGGGAACGACAAGGAACTGTATGAGGCGTATCATCAGAGGATCCGCACAGCGTTCTCGGCTTCGACTCCGAGGAGAAGGTTGGCGAGTTCGTGTTTGACTTCCTTCCACTCCAGCAGCTCTTCTTCTGTGACATCAGGGCGCTTACTGGCTCGTCCGCAGCGCACGAAGCGTTCACTGGGCTGACCTTCGATGGGGGCAAGTTCTACGGTCTTGCCATTATAGGAGAAGCGGAAGTACACGCCGCCGGTCACACCTTCAGGAGTGCGGGGATCAACGAAGGAGGCATCCAGCGTGAAACGGCCGCCGGTTACCACGCGGGTGACGAGTTCGAAGGTGTCGCGGACGCCGAGCCCGGGGAAGTTCGTGAACACTTCGAACTGGCGGCGTTCCGGCAGAGCGTCGGGGGAGAGGATGGCTATCGCACGCTGGAGCAGACGGAATCCCAGCGCAACACCGCCCACGGCATCGTAGCCGTGATAGGTCATGGCGGTATCGAGCGTGAACTTAACAGGACGACCGTTATCGAGAACGGTGATTTCAGGGGAGACCCATTCTTCTACTGGGCGAAGGGAGAAAGTTCTGGTGCGGGTAGCGGTAGACAAGGGATGCTCCTTATGGCTTGCGGCGTTGATGTAGATCAGGAACGATTCTTATTTTATGAAAGTGAAAATCATTGTCAAGAATAAAGATGAGAATTTTCACCACAATTAAAGGCTGATATCTGTATCCTGACGAAGAAAAGCGGTCATAGGAATATTTTTTACCGGAGGAGGTAGCGCGGATAAGGGGCGATATCATCATGGAAAAGCTGATGAGATCTGCCGCGTGGGGGCGCTTCTTTGCTCTTGCCGGAAAAGGACATTACGGATATCATGCTCCCTGACTTTGTTTCCGGCTGTTTTGGGGCCGGAGTGAGAAGGCTATTCGGGGCATCGGTATGAATCAGCCCCTTTGAAAAACGCCGCGTGCGTACGCCGAAGCGCCGCGCAACGAAAGCAGGTTTTGACATGGATAATAGGGGCGAGGATAGAAAGGATTTCGCCAAGCGTTCTTTCCGTAAGAACGATGGTGAACGCGGCGAACGCCGTTTTGAACGTTCGGATAACTTCAAGCCGCGTCGTTTCGATAGAGACGGTGAACGCAAGGATTTCAAGAAGGATGGTTTCCGTCCTCGCGGTGACAAGGGCAATGGCCGCACCCGCGGTCTCGGCGAACTGCTGGACCTTGATAACGATATTCTGCATCTCGTGATCCGTCGTGCCCAGCTTCTGGCCAAGATGCGCCAGAATGGTCGCCTCGCGCCTGAAACGGAAAAGACCATCCGTACCGCCTGGGAAAGCAAGGCCGCCCGCATGGCCCGCGATAATCGTCTTTCCCGTGATCTTTTCGTCCTCCTGCAGACCATCGAGCCGCTGACTCGTATGGAAGAGGAACAGGGCTACTTCAACCTTGCTCCCAACTCTGAATCTGTCGATATCCGCATCCCCGCTCCCTCCGATACTGTGGCCGCCCGCCTGTGGCTGGCTGTTGCTGCGGCTGCCGGCCAGATGACCAAGGTCGTCCGTATGCCTCTCACCGATGCCGTCATCAACGGCGTGAAGGCTCTCAATCAGATCGGCGGTCAGCTTTGGTGGGAAGAGAACGGCGACGTGCAGAGCCGTGGCGGCAAGGGGCTCGTCCGCAACATGGATAAGGTCATCCATATCGGCGACGATGCCTTCAACCTCTGGCTCGTCATCGCCATGTGCGTTGGCATGCCTGCCCGCCTCAAGCTCATGGGCGACAGCTCCCTGCGTTTCCTCGACCTTGCTCCTCTGCGCCACTTCCTGCCGCAGATGGGCGTGCGCCTGACCAACGTCATTCCCTCTCAGGATGGTCTTCCCATCCGTCTGGAATGCTCCGGCATGATGCCGCGTCAGCTCCGTCTTTCCGACGACCTTCCCGAAGATTTCATCGCCGCCATGGTGCTGGCTTCTCCCTTCTGGGATACTCCCTGCCGTCTGACCCTTCCTGAAAAGGAACCCCGCCTCCTCGGTCAGGTGATGGGCGTCCTTTCCACCTGCGGCGCTCATGTCACTCGTGAAGGTCGCGATATCCTCGTGGAACGCGGTGAGTTCACCGTTCCTGCCGAACCTGTGGTGGCTATGGAACCCACGGTGGCCGCGTCTGTCCTCATGTTCCCCGGCTTCAATGGCGGCAATGTCGTTCTCGAAGGCGTGTGGGGCCACAGCAAGGCTCATGTGCTTGTGGAAAAGATGCTGCGCGGTGCCGGCCTCAACGTGAAGTACGGCGCTTCCGAAACCGTCTGCTCCGGCAAGGAACGCGAGACTTCCGCCCCTGTTGCCGAGATCATGGCCGAAGTGGTGTCCTCCTGTCCCGAACTCCTTCCTCTGGCCTGTGTCATCATGGCTGCTGCCGTGCATGAAGGCACTGCCGTTACTCTGCCCGAACTCTCTGAAGAAGATCGTCATCTGGTGACGGCCTTCCTTGTCCGCTGCGGTGTGGAAGAAGAAGGCGGCAAGCTGTCCACCTCCGAAACCATCATTCCCGGTACCTGGGTGGCTCCTTCCGCCCAGTGGGCCATGGCTTATGCCCTGTGCGCCTTCCTTCGCCCGAACCTGAATCTCTCCAATCCTGGCGTGATGACTGGGCTGTTCCCTCCCTTCTGGAACATGTACAACACCCTGCCCAAGCCTGTGCTGAAGCGCAGAACTGAAAAGGAAGACGAAGAAGATGCCAAACCTGCCCGCAGACGTGTCATCGCCCATGGAGTTTATGGAGAACTTCCTCCTGAACCCACTGCCGGAGAAGATTTCTGAGCTTGAAGAACAGCTCGCGATCATAGAAGCTGAACAGAAGCGTTGCAGTGATACCATCCGGGAACTCATGGCCCGCGAAGATTTCGAAAAGGGCATCTTCTTCCCGGCAGAGATACACGAGCTTCATCAGCGAAAGAATATGCTGGAGACCCACTGCCAGTACCGCCGGGTTCGCATAAACCGGCTGAGACTGCGTGGTGCCCGCTGACATATTGAGGATATTATGAGTGATAATAACCAGTGCCGCCAGTGCGGTACCTGCTGCCGCAAGGGCGGCCCTGCCCTGCATCAGGAAGATGCCTCTCTGCTGACGGAGGGAGTCATCCAGCTTCAGGATCTCTGCACCTTCCGTGCGGGAGAACTGGTGCGCGATACTTCCAACGAAAGCGTCGTGCCCCTTCCTGAAGAAATCGTGAAGATCGCCGCCCCGGCTGGGGCCCGCCCTGATGAATGGACGTGCCGCTTCCTCATGGAGAACAACAAATGTTTCATCCATGACAAGCATCCCGCTGAATGTCGTGCGCTGTTCTGTGATGATCCCAAGGCTCTGCTCTCCATGCATGGCAAGGAAAGACTCGACCGTAAGGCCATCCTTGAACTGCTCCACGCTCCTCAGTGGCTCATCGACACTGTGGAAGCACATGAAGCCCGCTGCAACTATGCGGCACTCATCGAACTGGCTTCCCATCTGGAAGAACAGGAAGAAGCTCGTCGGGCTCTCGTGGAAGTCGTGGAATACGACCGCGCTTTCCGCGATCTGGTGGCGGAAAAGGGCAACGTGAACAGGGAGATGATGAATTTCCTGTTCGGCCGTCCGCTCATGCAGACCGTCATCATGTTCGGTATCGACGCTCGCACCAATGCTGATGGTTCCGTCACCCTCGTGCAGACCACCAAAGCAACGCTGAAGAGGTAACGCATGATAATAGTCACCGGCGGCGCCGGACTCATCGGCGCTAACTACATCTGGGAACTGAATCGTCACGGGATAGACGATATCCTCGTGGTGGATAACCTCGCCTCTACGGAAAAGTGGAAGAACCTGTCGCATCTGCGCTACAGCAACTATATCCATCGCGATAAGTTCCTTGAACAGCTCCGTTCCGGTCAGAAACTGGAAGGCGTGGAAGCCGTCATCCACATGGGAGCCTGCTCCGCTACGACGGAACGCAATGCGGACTTCCTTATGGAAAACAACTTCCACTATACTGTGGAAGTGTGCTTTGCCGCGCTGGAAGCCGGTGCCCGGTTCATCAACGCAAGTTCCGCGGCTACCTATGGCGATGGTGAACTCGGTTTTTCCGATGACCTTGCCATCATGCCCAAGCTCAAGCCGCTCAACATGTACGGCTACTCCAAGAAGCTCTTTGATATGTGGTGCCAGCGCCACAATCTGCTGAACGAAGTGGTCAACCTGAAGTTCTTCAACGTGTACGGTCCGGACGAATACCACAAGGGCAGCATGATGAGCATGGTGTGCCGCGCCGTTCCTCAGGTGAAGGAACTCGGCAAGATCCGTCTGTTCAAGTCGGATAATCCCAAATACGGTGACGGGGAATCCCTGCGTGACTTCGTGTACTCCAAGGACGTTGCCGCCCTCATGTACTGGTTCATGGAGACTCCTTCCGTGAACGGTATCTTCAACGTGGGCGCCGGCAAGGCCCGCACGTGGAACGATCTTGCCAAGGCTGTGTTCGCCGCGATGGATCTTGAACCGAATATCGAATACTTCGATATGCCTGAGCATCTCAAGGGCAAGTATCAGTACTTCACGGAAGCTGATATGTCCTGGATGCAGCGTGAGAACTGCCCTGTGAAGTTCCATTCTCTCGAAGAGGGTGTGGACGACTATGTTCGCAACTACCTCACACAGGACGATCCGTATCTGTGTTCTCTGTAATGATTTGCTGAGGGGATAGCCCCTTAGTGATGAAAAGGCCGCTGGCTCCGAATGATATTCGGTTCCGGCGGCTTTTTTGCATGTATAGGATGGCAGGCCATAAAAAAAGGATGACGCCTTTGGTAAGCCATCATCCTTTTTTATGTTTTTCTGATGAAGTCAGAACTATCTGGCTTTCTTCATCTTCTTATCGTACATCGAGCGCTTGAGGTAGCTGATGTGGTCGATGAAGAGCTTGCCGTCGAGGTGGTCGGTCTCATGCTGCATGCAGGCGCTGAAATAGCCTTCGCCTTCGATGCGCACGGTGTTGCCGTCGAGGTCGAGACCTTCGAGAGCCACACGGCGGGGACGCTTCACCTTGGAGCGAAGTTCCGGCACGGAGAGGCAGCCTTCGTTTTCTTCAGAGAGCTTGGGGTCGATGACGGTCACGACGGGGTTGATGAACACGCGGAAGTCCTGAGGCGCTTCGGGGTCATCCTTTTCGAGGGACACGTCGATGATGACCACACGCTTGAGAACGCCGATCTGAGGAGCAGCGATACCCACGCCGCCCACGGTCTTCAGGGTATCGAGCATATCCTGAGCGAGAGCGCGGATCTCGTCGTTGATCTCGGCGACGGGTTCGGACTTCTTAGCGAGCAGAGGATTGGGATACTGGACGACAGGACGCAGCATGGTTTACTCCGCAGAGGTTTCGGCAGGAGCGGCGGCCTTCTCGCGCAGGCGGATGCCGAGCTCGCGCAGCTGCTTGTTGTCCACGGCCGAGGGGGCTTCGGTGAGCAGGCAGCAGGCCTTCTGGTTCTTGGGGAAGGCGATGACGTCGCGGATGGACGTAGCGCCGGTGAGCAGCATGGCCACACGGTCGAGACCGAAGGCGATGCCGCCGTGGGGAGGAGTACCGTAGTCCAGAGCCTGGATGAAGTAGCCGAACTGCGCCTTGGCGGATTCTTCAGTGAAGCCGAGGCCTTCGAACATGCGGGTCTGGTCGTTGGGATTATGGATACGGATGGAGCCGCCGCCGATCTCGTTGCCGTTCAGCACCATGTCATAGGCACGGGCCTTGGCCTTGGCGGGATCGGAAAGCATGATGCCGTAGCTTTCGTCCTGAGCGGCGGTGAAGGGATGGTGACAGGCCACCCAGCGCTGTTCTTCTTCGCTGTATTCGAAGAGGGGGAAGTCGGTGACCCAGAGCAGGTTCCAGGTGTTCTCGGGGATGAGGCCGAGCTTGTGACCGAGCTTCACGCGCAGACCGGCGAGGGCGTTGTTCACGAGGCCGGGTTCGCCAGCCTGGAAGAACACGATGTCGCCAGGCACGAGACCGCAGGCTTCCACGAGGCCGGCGCGTTCTTCTTCAGAGAGGAACTTGGCGATGGGAGACTGCCATTCGGTTTCGTGGATCTTGATCCAGGCGAGGCCCATGGCGCCGAAGCCCTTCACGTATTCGGTGAGTTCGTCGATTTCCTTACGGGTCATGGTGCCGCCGGCGGGCACACGCATGGCCTTGACCAGCTGAGCGCTGGCAAAGAGCTTGAAGGCGGAACCGCGCACGATGTCGGTAACGTCCTTGAGCTTGAGGTCGAAGCGGGTATCGGGCTTGTCACAGCCGTAGTCGCGCATGGCTTCTTCGTAAGGCATGCGGGGGATAGGCAGGGAGATCTCCACGCCGAGGGATTCCTTGAACACGCGAGCCATGAGGCCTTCGGCCATGGCCATGACCTGTTCTTCATCCACGAAGCTCATTTCGATGTCCACCTGAGTGAATTCAGGCTGACGGTCGGCACGCAGGTCTTCATCGCGGAAGCAGCGGGCCACCTGATAGTAGCGGTCGACGCCGCTCATCATGAGCATCTGCTTGAACTGCTGGGGAGACTGGGGAAGAGCGTAGAATTCGCCGGGATTCATGCGGCTGGGCACGAGGAAGTCGCGGGCGCCTTCAGGAGTGGACTTGGTGAGGACAGGAGTCTCGACTTCGAGGAAGTCCAGTTCGTTCAGATAATTGCGGCAGGCCTGAACGATGGCGTGGCGGGTGCGCAGGTTCTTGGCCATATTGGGGCGGCGCAGATCGAGATAGCGATACTGCATGCGCAGGCCTTCGGCGCAGTCGGTACGGTCTTCCACGAGGAAGGGAGGCGTCTTAGCGGTGTTGAGGAGCTTCCATTCCAGCACCACGACTTCGATCTCGCCGGTGTGCAGGTTGGGGTTGGCCATACCTTCGGGGCGGGGACGCACGCGACCCTTGATGGCGATGACGTATTCGCTGCGGATGACGTGAGCTTCACCGTGAGCTTCAGGAGCCACTTCGGGGCTGAACACCACCTGAGTGAGACCTTCGCGGTCGCGCAGGTCAACGAAGATAAGACCGCCATGGTCGCGGCGATACTGCACCCAGCCCATCAGGCATACGGTCTCACCATTATTGGCAATGGTAAGATTATTGCAGTGGTGGCTGCGCCGCCAGTCGCCCAGCGGCTTGATGAAGCGGGCATGTTCTTTCTGGACATCGACGACGGACTTTTCCGTCTCAACAAACTGGCTCATTACCATATACCTCTTTTATTCGGATTTCAGGCTGGCGGCGGCTTCGGCCATAGGCACTTCGCGCTGTTCGCCCGATTCCATGTTCTTGATGATGACAGTACCGGCGGCGAGTTCGTTGCCACCGATGATGAGAGTAAAGCGGGCATTGGACTTGCCGGCCTGACGCATGGTGGCCTTCATGCTGCGGCTCTCGTAACCCATGGTGCCTGCAAAACCGGCACGGCGCAGGCTCTGAGCGAGACTGAAGGCTGCATCGCGGCAGGTATCGTCCAGCACTGCAACGTAGAAATCAGGACGAACTTCAGGCATTTCGCGGCCTTCGAGCAGGAGACCGAGGCGCTCCATACCGCAGGCGAAACCGATGCCGGGCACTGCAGGACCGCCGAGCTGTTCCACAAGGCCGTCATAACGACCGCCACCAGCCACGGAGCCCTGAGAGCCGATCTCGTTGGAGACCACTTCCCACGTGGTGCGGGTGTAGTAGTCGAGCCCACGCACGAGGCGGTGATTGATCTGGTAGGGCACGCCTTCAGCGTCGAGGTGACGAAGAACAGCATCGAAGTGCGCCTTGCAGTCAGGGCATTCGTTCTCAAGGATGACAGGCGCATTGGCCGTCAGTTCCTTGCAGGTGGGTACTTTGCAGTCCAGCACGCGCAGGGGGTTGGTTTCCATGCGGCGCTTGCAGTCGGGGCAGAGCTTGTCCTGATCGAGGGCGGCCAGCCAGTCATGCAGGGTCTGGCGATACTGCGGACGACAGGAAGAGCAGCCGAGGGAGTTGATCTGCAGGGTCAGATTCTTCAGGCCGAGCTTACCGAGGAATTCCATCATCATGCAGATGATCTCAGCGTCGGCCTCCGGTTCCTTGGGACCAAGACATTCACAGTTGATCTGATGGAACTGACGCATGCGGCCCTTCTGAGGACGTTCGTGACGGAACATGGGGCCGATGGTGAAGAACTTGCTCACGGCTTCGCGGGCATGGACGCCGTTTTCGATGTAGGCGCGCATGACGCCGGCCGTAGCTTCAGGACGAAGGGACATGGAGCGGCCCTTGCTGTCCTGTATGCAGTACATTTCCTTCTGTACCACGTCGGTCTCTGTGCCGATACCGCGGCAGAAAAGGTCGGTATATTCCATGAGCGGCGTACGAAGTTCGCCGAAACCGTAGCGGGGGAACACCTCGCGGGCAGTGGCTTCCATCATTTCAAAAAGGCGGGAAGACTCCTGAAAATGATCGGCAAAGCCCTTGATAGCCTGAATCTGTGCCATGACTGACTCCAGCAAAATTGAAATAGCAAATGAGATTAGGCCGTTTTCCTGTTATTGTCAAAGAGTACGTTATATCCTTAAAGAGGAACCAGAGTAGCTTGCTTTTCTGCCGCATCCTCCCTAATCTTGCCAGATATCACTCTTTTTCAGGCAGTTTCGTATGGAAAGCAAACGTAAGGTCACAGCTTCTGTTTATTCCGGCGATATCCATTACGCCAATAATGTCATTTCCATCCGTGAACTGAACAGCGTGTGGAGGGAGGTTCTGCATCTTGGCAAGCATCAGTTTCTTGCCAAGGGGACTCGTCGCACCTGTCTTCCGCAAGATGACTTTTTCGGCTTTCTGGATAAAGGCCTTCTCCGCCTTTCATCGTTGAATAGTGAGGGGAGCGAAAGGATAGCTCTTTATATCGAAAAAGGGTGCATATTCAATGAACAGAGTTGCATGCAGAGCGCGCCCATGACGACGGCTTTCTTTCTTGCCATGGAAGATTCGGAAGTATGGTTTTTCCCCCGCAGCCTCCTGCGAGACAGGAAATTCGTACTGGAATATCCTCAGCAGATGATAAATCTGGTCCAGTCCCTTTCGCAGAAGACCGGAGCGTTCTTCAGTCAGCTCGATGAGAATTTCGGCCTGCCGCTGGAAGCCTCTGTCTGCCGTTATCTTTACCGTGCTGTGGAAAAGGATACCAGCATCGTCCGCCCGCATTTTTCTCAGAGCGATCTCGCGCTGGCTCTCGGTCTGCACAGGAGTACTGTCTGCCGTATCCTTAAAGGATTGAGGGAGCGCGGTATACTGGGAGACTTCACCAAGACGAAACTGGAGATACTGGACAAGGATGCTCTTTACAGCCTTTGCCGTATGAATGGATAGCAAACAACGTCCCTACCTCATTTTGGAAGTAGGGACGTTGTTTGCTATTCGGGTTTCACCTTCACTATACGACACCAGTAATTAAGGGCTTTTATGTACGAAAGATTTTGTGATTTATCCTTGGCGATAGGGTCATCGTTTGTCATCGGTTCATAGGCTCGGTGAAATTCTGAAAAATTCAGGGGTCTTTCCTGCTTTAGTGTGCTGTCTGCGGATTTGCCGTTTTCAAAATGTTTTTTCAAAGGGGTTCCAATCATTATTTTTCCTGCCCCTGCTCTCGCCGAGAACCACTTTGGGGTTCTGTTATTAGGTCGAGTGCTGTAATCTCCAGGATTGTTTTCTACAAAGCTGCAGATTTCATTCCAGATATTAAAGATTTCTTTCTCTGTCATAATTCACCTCGCTGTGATTTGTGATGAGGGCCGGCCTTCTGGCCGGCCCATGCCCGAAGAAAGGAGGCAATCGGGACTTTCCTCATTACACTGTTCTGAAGCTACTTCACGGACGCCCCCGATTCTCACGGATTCACGCCGCTTCGCCCCAGTCTGCATGAGGCAGCAGCTCTCTTGGGTCTAGACACGCAGAAAAGAGACCCTTGGGGCCTTAGTATGCTATTTAAAGGGGTGCGTCAAGTAGTTTTTTCAATTATATCAATAACTTGTTTGTAGCAGTATGACTACTTCCGTGGTGGTATAACTACATCGGTAGTAGTATAACTACCACCGCAGTTGTTCAGCGAACAACATTTGTGGTTGGTTGATCGACAAACATGGTCGATGTGTTACTCTTTGAACTGGTTTGTCATGTAACTCTTTTTTGAGAAGTGAATATACCAGATATAAAAAAGACCGAATGTATAAGTATTCGGTCTTTCAGTGTTTTTTTTGATTATCAGATGTTTCTTCTTTCTACTTCAGCCAGCAGTCTGGCCAGAGCCTTGCCTCGATGGCTTCGCGCCATCTTGGCTTCCCGGCTGAGCTGGGCGCCAGTGAGCTTGAGTTCCGGGTCGATGAAAAGGGGGTCGTAGCCGAAACCGTTTTCCCCTGCGAGGTCAAAGCCGATATGCCCTTCCCACGCGCCGCTGACCACGATATCTTCCTGGCTCGGCTCAACCAGAGCCATGCAGCAGCGGAAGCGGGCTGTTCTTTTTTCAAAGGCCACGCCTTCCAGCTCTGCCAGAAGTTTACGGTTGTTGCGTTGATCCTTGCTTTCACCTTCCACGGCGGGCCAGTCTTCACTGTAGCGGGCAGAATATACGCCGGGAGCCCCGCCGAGAGCGTCCACTTCAAGACCGGAATCATCTGCCGCGGCGGCAACACCGAGTTTTTCTGCTACGGCGCGGGCCTTGATGACAGCGTTTTCTTCAAAAGTGCTTCCGTTTTCTTCTATTTCCGGGAAATCTTCAGGCAGGCTCTGTACATCGAAGCCGAAGCGGGCCAGTGGTTCGCGCAGTTCACGAACTTTGCCCTGGTTGCGGGTAGCGAGGATAAGCGTTCTGGGAATCATGGGGTCTCCTTGCCGAACAGGTGTTTTCGTGGCAGAACAGGCGTAACGCAGGCCCGTCTCGATGACAAGTCCCGGCCTGACGGAAGGTTACTATGCTTCGTATTTATTCGCAAAGCCTCGGTTGTCCCAAGACCCGCGTGGATACTGAACGTCTGCTCGGTTCTCTTGGTCCTATCCTTACTGTAGACGATCCTCTTGAGGCCGACCTTGTGTTCCTCAATACCTGCGCGTTCATCGCTCCCGCCGTGCAGGAATCTGTTCAGACCATCCTTGAGCTGATAGGGGATATAGCCGACCTTCCCAAGGGCCGGCGCCCGTTCTTCGCGGTGGCTGGCTGTCTGCCCGGTCGCTATGGCATTGGCGATCTGCGCTCCGAACTGCCGGAAGTCGATCTCTGGCTCCATACCGACGATATCGACACATGGGCTGAACAGCTCGTCGAAGCCCTGAAAATTGAAGATGCCGCACCCGGTCGCCTGCTGAGTACCGGGCCTTCCTATGCATGGCTCAAGATCGGTGAAGGCTGCCGCCACAACTGCTCCTTCTGTGCCATCCCCTCCATCCGTGGTAAATATACTTCCGACGATCCTGATAAGCTCGTGACGGAAGCCTCCGCTCTGGTGGCGGACGGTGTGAAGGAACTGATCCTTGTGGCTCAGGATGTCACCGCCTACGGCACCGACTTCGGCAAGGATCCCCGCTTCCTGCTGGAAAAATTCCTTCAGCTCGACAGTCTTGAACGTCTGCGTCTGCTCTATCTGTATCCCGGCGGCCTGACCAACGATCTGCTCCAGTTCCTTAAAGAAGCTGGCAAGCCTTTCGTGCCGTATTTCGACATGCCGCTCCAGCATGCTCACCCCGATATCCTTCGCAAGATGGGCCGTCCTTTCTCCGGTAATCCTCAGGAAGCTGTGGACCGCATCCGCAAATGGTTCCCCGAGGCCGCTATCCGCACGACCATGATGACAGGCTTCCCCGGCGAGACGGAAGAACATTTCCGCACGCTCATGGATTTCGTGGAAAGGAACCGCTTCCACCACATGGGCGTTTTCGCCTATCAGCCGGAAGAAGGTACGGCAGCGGCGGAGATGGATGGTCAGCTCGACGACGATATCAAGGAATGGCGCAAGGACACGCTCATGGAAATTCAGAGCGGCATCAGCGAAGACATCCTTTCGCAGTACGAAGGACAGCGCCTCGAGATCCTTGTGGATACGCCTTCCGACGAATGGCCCGGTCTCTATCTGGGGCGTGCCTGGTTCCAGGCACCGGAGGTGGATGGCGTCACCTATGTGAGCGGCCCGGATGTGGAAGCCGGTGCTATCGTAGAGGCTGACATCACCGATACCAGAGAATACGACCTCATTGCGCTGGCCTGATCCAAGGATGCAAATGGCTAGAATACTTTCAGTTTTCTGTGTTATCCTGAGCTGTGCGCTGCTGACGGCGTGTATGACTGTCCGTGATCCGCTGACCTATGAGACCATGAGTGGGCTCTGGGTGGATCAGGAAGGGCGGCTGTACGCGCTTGACGCCGATGGGGTCCTCGGCCTGCCCGGGCAGACTGACGATGGCGTGAGCTGGAGTTTTGACGGACAGGCTCTTGAACTCCGTACGCTTTCCGCACCCGGCGAAAACGAAACGTCGAAGATCCTCACGCTTCGTCAGAAGAATCTCTTCTCTATCGAGTTTTCCGATGGAGATGGGGATCTCGTCGTATGGAAAAAGTCTCGTAAGAAAGTGAAGCGTCTGGAAGGAACGCTGTTCTACCGCGAACGTATGATGCTCCCGCCGGAGGTCTATGTCCGAGTGGGGCTCTCATCCTCGTGCGGAGGGCGGGAATATCATTCCCTGCGACTCGCCAATGGGCACGACCAGCTTTCTTTCCGTCTCCATTATCTGGCTGGTGCCTTTGAAGGTTCTGGTCTGCTCTCCGCCTCGGTCTTTTACGGCAAGGAGCCTTTGTTCGCTACGCAGTCTCCTGTTCGCGTGGAGCTTGAGGGGAAGCCGTCCGTACTGCTCCATCATGCCGTCCTCTGTTCTGAGCCTTCCTCTCTCGTGGGAACGTACTGGCGTTTGAGCGAGCTGGATGGAACGCCCGCCGAACACTTCGCTCAGCAGCCGGAAGCGCATCTTATCTTGAAGGATAAGGGGCAGGCTGTCGGTTCTGATGGATGCAACAATTTTTTCATGACCTGGACCGAGGAAGAGGGAAAGCTGACCTTTACCCCGGGTGGGGCTACGTTGCGTCTCTGCCCGAACGGAGAGGAACAGGCGCTCAGGATGCACCGGATGTTTCCTGCCGTCGATTCGTGGCAGATAAAGGATGCCACCCTCGAACTGTATTCCAAGGGCAGTGTGGCTGCTGCTTTCGAAGCCGTAGATATGTGAAGATGGTAGTGTGGGGCTGGTGCGTCGTTCCAGTATCCGCTCGAAACCAAAGGAAGGTCCATGCCTTTTAGCATTTCTGAGTTCGTCCGTGTGAATCGCGTCTATTTCATCTGGGCCATGTTTGCGGCTCTGCTGTATCTTTTTCGCGATATGTTCGGGCTGGTCTTTATCACCTATATCATGTGCTTCGTCACATCCAGCATCACACATAGCCTGCGCCGCCGCTTCCACTGGAGCCGCCGGGCCATCGTGGTAATGGTCTATGTCATATTCCTTGCGCTGGTGACGGCGTTTTTCGCACTCATGCCGCCTCGTCTTCTCAGTGAGGCCATCAGTTTCACAGAGCAGCTTCCCCGCAGTGTCCATACTATACGGCTCTGGGTGGATGCCAACCTTGGCAGCAACGAGTTCATAGCGCCCCTTCTGGAGCGGGCCAAGCATATGGTCACACCTGAAACAGCCGTGCTGAACGGTTGGAACATCGCTCGCGGCGCGTTGGAAAAAGGCCTGCACTATGTGAGCTGGTTCTTCCTCGCCATGCTGTTCAGTTTTCTTATCATGCTGGACCTGCCGCGGCTTTCTCAGGGGGTGCGTCACCTCCGTTTCACCAGACTCGCCGAAGCCTACCATGAAACGGCAGACAGCATCGTGCTTTTTGCCCGTGTTGTCGGTGGGAACTTCCGGGCTCAGCTCCTGATATCCACGGTCAACACCGTGCTGACGGCT
>JAFWYI010000130.1 GCA_017522745.1 Mailhella sp. | reverse complement strand
GGTCACGGCATCCACCAGATGCTGGGGATGGCCCGCGCCGCCGGACGCGATGACCGGAATGGTCACGGCATCGCTTATCATGCGGGTGAGGGTGAGTTCATAACCGTCGCGAGTCCCATCGGCATCTATGGAATTGACGCAGAGTTCACCGGCGCCCAGCTCTTCACAGCGTTTCGCCCAGGCGATGGCATCCATACCCATGTACTTGCGTCCGCCGTGGATGACTATCTCGTAACCAGAGGGACAGATCTCACTCACAGGGACCTGCTTCACGTCCATCCCCACCACGATGGCCTGCGAACCGAAGGCGTCGGCTCCGCGGCTGATGAGGTAGGGATCCTTGACGGCCGCAGAGTTCACCGAGACTTTTTCGGCACCGGCAAGAAGTACGGCTCGCATGTCCTCCACGGAAGAAATGCCGCCGCCAACGGAAAACGGGATGAAGATGGAGCTGGCCACACGCTCCACGACATCGAGGAAGATGCCGCGGGCCTCGTGCGAGGCGGTGATATCATAGAAGACTATCTCGTCCGCGCCTTCTTCATAATAACGGCGGGCGGTCTCCACCGGGTCACCGATGTCGATATTCCCTTCGAACTTGATGCCCTTGGTGAGACGTCCGTCACGAACGTCAAGGCAGGGGATGAGACGCCTGCTCAGGCGGCTGATATCAGACATGGGCGGCCTCCTGACAGCAACGGTAGAAATTCTGGAGGAGCTGCAGCCCGGGGCGACCGCTCTTCTCAGGATGGAACTGTACGGCCCAGAGCCCGGGACGACCGTAGGCGGCAGTGAATTCCCGGCCGTATTCGCAGGTGGCGATGACAAGCTCAGGAGCAGGATCGGTATAATAGCTATGCACGAAGTAGAACTGAGCGTCGGGCGCGATGCCTGCAAAAAGCGGAGAATCCTGCTTCAGAGAAAGCGTGTTCCAGCCCATGTGCGGGATGCGGATGGGATGACCGCCGTCCTGCCACTCCGGCTGAAAACGACGGCATACGCCGGAAAGGATGCCCAGAGTCCGGGTATCGTTCTCCTCGCTGCTGTCCAGCAGTATCTGGCAGCCGAGGCAGATGCCCAGAAGAGGCTTGTTCATGGCCACGACTTCATGCAGCACTTTATCCATGCCGGTGGAACTGAGCTGTTCCATAGCCTGTCCGGCCGCGCCCACACCGGGGAAGATGACACCTTCAGCGGCAAAGATGACCTCGGGGTCAGCCGTTATCTCAGCGGGGATGTTCAGCGAACGGAGAGCCCGAAGCACGCTGGTCTGATTACCCGCTTTATAGTCAAGGATAGCAAGCATAGTTGGATCCGGGTTGAAGAAAATTTTACAGGACTGTCAAAAACCTATACCCACACGCGTGCGCCCATACGCCCCGGAAGATGATCTCCCAACGCTGTAGCTGGACTCGAAACTTCCATCCATCTTGATATCGACGGAATCCAGATCATCTTTAGCGCATCCGGCCAGAGCTAACAGCGCAAGTATCACCAACGTGAAGCGAAGAAAAAAACTTTTCATACAGCGCCTCCAACCGCCATCATAACGAAGACAGTGAACAGCGCAAGCCTTTGTTTGACACCGGCGGCCGCTCTCCCCTCCCTGTGATACAAAAAAATATCCCGGCAAAAAGCTCGTAAAAAACGGCGCATAGCTTGACAGTGCTGTTCCTCAGGTGCAAAGAGAGAACTTTACAATAATGAAAAACTTGCGCCCTTCTGCTGCGCAGTTTTGAACAGGAGAAACCCTATGAATAAGTCCCTTCACGTTGCTGTTTGCGGGGCCACCGGTGCCGTTGGCCGCGAGATGCTGAAGACTCTCGCCGACCGCAATTTCCCCGCCGCCTCCATCACCGCTCTGGCCTCTGCCCGCTCTGCCGGCACTAAGGTCCCCTATGGCGACGACGAACTTACGGTCAAAGAGATGACCAAGGACTCCTTCAAGGGTATCGACATCGCTATCTTCTCCGCTGGCGGCTCTGCCTCCAAGGAATTCGCCCCCTATGCCGTGGCCTCCGGCTGCGTGGTGGTGGACAACTCCAGCGCCTGGCGCATGGACGACCGCTGCCCCCTCGTTGTGCCCGAAGTGAACGCCGACGATCTGGAAAAGCATAACGGCATCATCGCCAACCCCAACTGCTCCACCATCCAGATGCTCGTGGCCCTCAAGCCCCTGCACGACGCCGCTACCATCAAGCGTATCGTGGTCTCCACCTATCAGGCTGTTTCCGGCACCGGCAAGAAGGGCCTCGACGAACTCGAGACCCAGGTGCGCCGCCTGTTCAACATGCAGGAGATCGAAACCAACGCCTATCCTCACCAGATCGCCTTCAACTGCCTTCCCCACATCGACGTCTTCATGGACAACGACTACACCAAGGAAGAAATGAAGATGGTGAACGAAACGCATAAGATGCTCGACCCGAACATCCGCGTCACCGCCACCTGCGTCCGTGTGCCCGTGTTCTACGGCCACTCCGAATCCGTGAACATCGAAACGGAAAAGAAGCTCACCGCCGCTCAGGCCCGCGTCATCCTGTCTCAGGCTCCCGGCGTGCAGGTCGCTGACAACCCCCGCGCC
>JAFWYI010000129.1 GCA_017522745.1 Mailhella sp. | reverse complement strand
TGAGGTCGCCGAGTTCCGCGATCTTGCTCGTAGCGTGACGCGTCACGGCAAGTTCCAGCTGTTCGGCGTCCACGCCGCGGCCATTGTCCGTAACGCGGATGAGCGTCTGCCCGCCGTTTTCGATCTCGGCCTCGATGGAGGTGGCCCCGGCATCCAGACTGTTTTCTACCAGTTCCTTGACGACGCTGGCAGGGCGTTCCACGACCTCACCGGCCGCGATCTGGTTGGAGAGTTCCGGCGGCAGAAGGCGGATATGCTTCTTAGAGGGAATGTTCATGTGTATCTCCGCAAGAGGTAGGCGGCGTGTTTTTCTTATATTTCGGGCTATCCGAGCATAAGTCAAGAGCTATGAAAAAAGCTCCCGCGGAGGGGAGCTTTCAGATGAGATGGAAGTAGAGTTCGCGGCCTATCCAGGCATCGGTGGCGGCATATTTTATCTGCTGGGGTGTGAGTTCGCGATTTTCCCAGTTGGAACACTGAGCGCCTTTGCTGATGCGGAAGCCTAGCAGGTTGGCGGAAAGGGTACGCAGGCCCTGAGCCTGTATGCCCTTGGCTCGTGCCAGCGCCGCCAGATCGACCACGCCGCCGGGCGTGAATTCGTGGATGCGGGCCAGCGCCTTCATGTCGTCGTGGATGGCGACACCGACTTTGAGGATGCGCGGGGAAGAAAGAAGCTCCGCGATACGTTCACTGAAGGGCAGATGCGTGAGCTGGATGAGATAGGCCGTGTGCGCGGTAGCAAGCTGGATGAGCGCGGGCAGGCAGATCTTCCCCTTCGTGAAGGTGGGGCGGGTCTCGGTATCGAAGCCCAGAACAGGTTCCTTCCAGAGCTGTTCGAGGGCTGCGTCCAGCGCCTGTTCGTCCTGCACGATAACGATAGGCCCTGCCCAAGCCTGGATGGGCAGTTCGTTGATCTCGTCTTTGCTCAGGCACGGCTGGAGAACGACTGCCGGTTTGGGGGCGGCAGGACGCTTTTCAGCCTTGCGGCGATAGGGACGGCGTGACGAGGAATGTGTGGACAGCATAGATGATAACCTTGCGGCGCACCCTATCACGGAAAGAAAAAAGGGGCAAGTTGTGCGATCAGTGCATAAAAAAGGCCCGAAAACATGAAAATGTCTTCGAGCCAGAGGGAAAGTACAGTGTTCAGCGGCTATTTTCCAATGCAGAACGATTCGAATATGCTGTTCAACGTGTCTTCCGTGCTGTTCAGTCCGGTGATATCGGCCAGATGCGCGGAAGCCGCTTCCAGATGGATGCTGCACAGGTCCGGAGGCATGAAAAGGGCGATGGCCTGTTCCAGCGCGTCCAGTGCGCCGAGCGCCTGCCTGAGCTTGTCGGCCTGCCTGAGATTCGGCGCGATATCGCCTTCCTCCGGGGCGCTTTCACCAAGGCAGAGAGCGCGTACCGCAGAGCAGAGTTCGTCGATGCCAGTCCCCTCCTTGGAAGAGACGGCCAGAAGCGGAGCCCCGAAGAAATCCGTCCAGTCGGCAGGAAGAGGGGCGGCATCGGTCTTGTTCCACACGGCGATACAGCGGGAACGGCCCAGTTTTTCCAGCAGGGCCTTTTCCTCGGCAAAGGGCGCAAAGGCGGCTTCTGGAGAATCCGCGGAACTGTCCGCTCTTTTTCCATCCAGGATAAGGAGGACACAGCGGGCATTCTCGGCCATCTCCTGACCGCGCTTCATGCCTTCGAGTTCGATGCTGTCGTCACTGTGTTCACGCAGACCTGCGGTGTCCACGAGCCGCACGGGAAGTCCGGCGAGGGTGGTCTGCTCCTCAAGGTAGTCGCGGGTCGTGCCCGGTTTTTCGGTGACGATGGCGCGGTTGCGCCCGAGGAAGGCGTTCATCAGGCTGGACTTGCCAGCATTCACCTGCCCGGCGAGGACAACGAGAGCCCCTTCACGCCAGCAGCGGGCACGCTCGTAGCCTGCCAGCAGGGTGCGGATGCCGGAAGCCACTTCACGCGTGATGGCCGTGAATTCCTGCGGTGGCAGACATTCGCCTTCTTCGTCCGGGAAGTCGATGGCAAGACAGACCCGCTGACGCAGATATTCGAGGCGCTCACGAAGTTCCGCGACGCGGCGGCCGAGGAGTCCGTCCAGCTTGGCAGAGGCGAGATAGACACCTTCGCGGGACGGTGCGGCGATGAGTTCCGCTACGGCTTCGGCCTGAGAAAGATCGAGACGTCCGTTGAGGAAGGCCCGGCGCGTGAATTCACCGCGTTCTGCCATGCGGGCCCCGCGTGAAAGCACGGAATCCAGCAGCGCCGCCAGTACGGCAGGGCCGCCATGGCCCTGGATCTCGGCGCAGTCTTCACCCGTGAAGGAATTCGGTCCTTTGAAATAGACGACGAGCGCGTCGTCCGCTTCACGGCCCTGAGCATCGAGTATGTGCCCATGATGCAGGAAGCGCGGAGTGAAACCGCGGAACTTCGGGCTGGAAGGACGGAACATGGCGGTGATGATATCCAGAGCCTGCGGGCCGGATATGCGTATGATGCCTACGCCGCCCGCTCCGGGGGCCGTTGCCACAGCCGCGATGGTGTCAGCGTTCATGCCTGCGCTCAGTTCGGTGGTCATTTTGCCAGTTCCGCCTGTATCATGGATGCGAGAGAAGCGTCACCGCCCAGCTTGGAAGCGGACTCGAAGTGGGCGCGGGCCTTATCGTCTTGCTTGAGGTGATAGCGATAGATGACACCGAGGCTGTAGC
>JAFWYI010000128.1 GCA_017522745.1 Mailhella sp. | reverse complement strand
TGGCTAAACAGTCTTCCGTCATGATCTGGAAGGATTGGCTGAGCCTCATTGGCTGTGAGGCTGGCGCGAAGAATGAGACCCTCCAGATCTATGTGGAGGAGTGTACGGCACTGGGACGCCGGGTATTCGGCCTGCCGCAGTTCCGCCGCGACGTGGAAGAACTCATCACAGGGATGTTCCGCTTCGCTTCTGCAGCCATAGAGCGGTTCACCAAGGCCAAGCAGGATGCCGGCGTAGTGGACTTTGCCGACATGGAACGCATGGCGCGTGAAGCTCTGGCCTTGCCCGGAGTGCGCGAACGCCTCACAGGCCGTTTCCGCGTACTCTTAGTGGATGAGTTTCAGGACACCAACCCCATCCAGCTCAGCATATTCCGTCTGCTGGGGCAGCTCATCCACGGCACGGCCGAAGCCCCGGGCCGCATCATCTATGTTGGTGACGACAAGCAGTCCATCTACAGCTTCCGCGGCGCTGCTCCTGACCTGACCCGCGAATGTACTAAGGGCGGTGCATGGAAGGAAGACTCTCTGGATGTGTGCTGGCGCTCCCTGCCTGATCTGTGCGACTTCACCAACTGCTTCTTCCGGGAAGTGGAAGAGGAAGAGCTTCGCAATTCCCTGCTGGGTCCTCTTGGAAGCGGAACGAGTGTCGAGAGCCTTCTCAATATCAAGAGTGTTCTCTCTTCCGAAGAATATCAGCTCGAAAAGGCTCCTCTGCGCCACTCGCTCAGCAAGATCCAGTCGCTCCGTTTCTGGCTCACCGGCGCGCCGGAAGATCCTAAAGCCAAGCTCAGCAAGAACGACATTTTCGCTTCGCTGGCCCGCAACATAGCCGGGCTCTGCGGTCTGGTGGATAAGAACGGTCGTATCCGGGATACCGCGGATGCGCGTCTGGCGGCTCAGGTCTCGAAAATTGCGAAGATAGGCAACAACTTCACGGATGACGATCTTGGCACTCGTCCTGCCCGCCCTGGTGACATCGCTGTCCTCTGCCGTTCCAATAAGGACTGTGTGGCCGTGGCCGACGCCCTTGAGGCGCTGGGCATCCCTGCTGCTGTGGAACGGGAAGGTCTGCTCGAACAGGAGGATGTGGCGTTCTGCCTCAACGCCTTCCGCCTTGTCCTTTCGTCCGGCGATAAGCTCGCTGCGGCAGAACTGTATCACGCCCTCCACGGTGGTGACGCATAGTTCGAGGCTACTCGGAAAAAGCCCGGCGAAGAAGGTTCCCTGTGGTCAGGCATCCCCTTCATGGACAAGCTCGAAGCCTTGCATAAACGGCTTGCGCTGCTCACGCCTTCGGAACTGCTGGATGAGACCCTGAACGCAGCGGACTGCTTCCGCCGGGCAGCATCCAGCCCTCGCCATGAGGAACGCTTTGCAGGCCTAGAGACTCTGCGCGCCCTTGTTCGCGAGTACGAACAGGCCATGCACAGCCGCCGCAGTTCTGCCACGGCGCAGGGCTGGCTGGACTGGCTGCAGGAGCGCACTCCGGGGCGCGCCTCGGGCGGACAGGAGGCTGTTCAGGTGTGGACCTACCATAAATCCAAGGGCTTGGAGCGCAAGATCGTCATCCTGCATGGGCTTTCCGACAAGAAGCAGAACATCGACATCTTCCAGCCGATAGTATTTACTGCCGGCTCTATCAACGCGGAAGCCGACCCGCTGGATGGCCGCAAGCTGGAGTGGATACCCAACGTGTTCCGCAAAGCCACGGAGCTGGTGAAGGACAAAGACGGACGTTCATTCTTTACCGAACGCAAGGAGATGCTTGAGCGGGAAAGCGTGGAAGAATCCCAGCGCTTGCTCTACGTGGGCATGACTCGCGCTTGCGATGTACTCGTACTCTCGGCGAACCTCAAGAAAAAAGGGGGGATATCCTCATCGTGGCTGGAACCCTTCCTGAATGGCAGAAACAAGAAGGGAAAAAAAGAAGGTCTGCTCGAACTATCCGATATCGCTGACGCAGAAAATGGCAGCACTGCGGTGTTCCGCGGCAGTACGTTCCTTGTGAGCCGCACTATTGGCGTCGAGCCCGCGGAGTGGGGCTCTCCTCAGGGTGAAGAAAAGGTGAAACTTTTCCCCCGCGCCGTGGAGAGTACGAACGATAAGGATGTTCCTGTTGCCAAAGCCGCCCCGGTGCTTGCCAAGTGGATCCCCTTCCTCGGTGCAGGTGTGGATACGAGCGGCATATCCTCCACGGCTCCGCGCGATCAGCTCGGCAATATGCTGCATGGCTGGTTCGCGGTGTGGTTCGGCATGAGCAGGGAACAGCGCGAGGCTGAACGTGCTTCCGGCAGGATGGTAAAGCGGCTGGAACGCTTCTGCACCCTGTGGAACGAGTCCTTCAAACTGTGGGAAGACGCACAGGCCCACCTGCCTGCGCTGAGTGACGCGCTGGAAAACGCGGTGCAGGACTGGTTCGAGCGCCGAGAAGACAAACGCCCTGGAGATGAGCTGATCATCCGTACCGAGTGGCCGCTGGAACACAGGATGGAAGAGACCGCGAACGGTT
>JAFWYI010000127.1 GCA_017522745.1 Mailhella sp. | reverse complement strand
GCTGCACCTTCCCCCACGAAGTCATGGTCGCCAACAAGGCGCCCATCGTCCTCGATGGTGGAGCCAACAACGTGTTTGTTGGTCCGGACAACCAGTTCAAGATCGTGATCGATGAATTTGATGGCACCACTGTGAAGGCTTGGCATGTCGAGACCGCTAAGGCTAAGACTGGCAACCTCGCTGTTCGTGCTAAGGGCAAGAACATTGACCTTGTCATCGGCAAGGCCTGCCGCTCCACTGTTCACTTCATCAGCCGCTGGTATGGCAAGCTGTATGATGAACATCTCCGCGGCATGGATGTGTTCAAATAGCATCGGTTTGGCACGGGGCTTCTGCGGGCCCCGTGCCTTTTATCATTCTCCGCCGGACTTTCCACCGCCCTCGCGGCGAGTTCCCTGCGCCCCATTCTCGCAGTGCTGGCGCCGGACTTTCCACCGCCAGCGAGGAGGGCAGCGCCCCCTCTCCCCCCCCTCGTGGAAGATCCGGCAGAAGAGCCGAGCGCTGTTCGGCTTTTCTGCTTTTTCCGCCTGCGCCTTGCGGCAGGGCGTTACTTTTGTGAATCTTTGTAAATTTTTTCAGCTTTACTGCCGCTGCAAGAAGAAAACGCGTATCCTCAGCGGAAACATACACGCTCAACAGGCAGGTCCGTCATGCCCGATAGTTATTCCCGTAGAAATTTCCTCAAGCTCAGTGCCGCTCTCGTGGCTGGCGGTGCAGCCGCCGCTCTCCCCGCGAAGCAGGCCGAAGCCATGGGGCAGAAACCCGCGCCCGACCTCGGCCCCGTAAGCTACGTGAAGGGCTACTGCCCCTTCTGTCAGGTGCGCTGTACCTACCATGCGCAGGTGCGCGGCGGTAAGATCGAATGCCTCATCGGTGACAAAGGCAACCGCTGGACCGGCGGCTCCATGTGCCCCAAGGGTCTTTCCATCGTGGAACTCATGGACAGCCCCCACCGTCTCACCGAGCCCATGCTGAAACAGCCCGACGGCTCGTGGAAGCGCATCTCCTATCAGGAAGCCGTGGACCTCACCGCGCAGAAGATGCGCGCCGTGATGGACGCCCACAAGGCCAAGGCTGGCGACCGCATGGGCATGCTCATGCCCCTTTGGGACTGCCGCGAAAGCGAGATGGCCGCGCTCATCACCCTGAACATGGCCGGCTGCATCCACACCATGCCTCCGGGCGAGACCTGCGTGAGTACCGCCGCCAACATGCTCAACCTCATGGCGGGCACCAGCAATCCCACCACCACGGTGGATCAGCTGCCCAATGCCAGGACCATCATCCTGTGGGGCGCCAACCTCTGCGAACTCTACCCCGCCTATTCCCGCTGGCTGCCCATCGCCAAGGAAAAGGGCGCCAAGATACTCTACGTGGACCCGCGCCGCACCCGCACCAGCCAGTGGGCCGATATGCAGCTTCGCCCCAAGCCCGGTACCGATGGCGCTCTCGTGCTCGGCGTCATCCGCTTCCTGCTGGAGAACGCCCTCCTCGATGAGGACAAGGCCCGCGAACTCGTGCCCGAACTCGACCTCCTGCGTGAAGACGCCGCCGCCTACACCCCCGAAAAGGTGCAGGAGATCACCGGCATCGCTCCCGCCGAGCTGGACGCCTTCGCCCGCGCCATCGCCGCCAGCGACCGCACCATCGTGTGGTTCGGCGGTTCCGTGTGCCGCTACACCAACGGCATCCCCACGGTGCGCGGCATACTCCTGCTTCAGGGCATCACCGGCAACATGATAGGTGAAGGCCGCGGCGTGCTCACCATGCACAGCGGCAAGCCCGGCGGCGAACACGAATTCGTGGAAGCCATGGCAGGTCATGTGAAGGGCTCCAAGATGAATTTCCGCCGTCTGCGCCTCGCCATGGACAAGAAGCGCCTCGACGTGCTTTTCCTCAACTCCTCCTATCGCCGTTACCCCGACGCCAAGGGCGTGCGCAAGGCCATCCAGAAGGTGCCCTTCGTGGTGCATTGCGGCTTCTTCATGACGCCGGAAGCGGAAGTCTCGCACCTTTTCGTGCCCATGACCTTCGGCCCCGAAAGCTCCGGCTCCGGCTACGGCAACGAAAAGGAAGCCGTGTGGCGCGACAAGATCGTGGAAGCCCCCGGTTCCTGCGTGCCCGCATGGAAATTCTATGGCGACGTGGGCCGTAAGCTCTTCGGCGACAAGTACCCCTACTTCGAAAGCCCCGAAGCCATGTACGATAAGTTCTGCGAGATAGTGCCTTCCTGGAAGGGCCTTTCCCGCAAGCGCGTGGCCGCCTCTCCGGACGGTCTCGTGTGGCCCATCTTCGAAGAGAACGGCCCCGAACTTCTGGGCTGCACCTTCCGCGAAGGCAAGCTGAACACCGCCGACGGCACCATGATCGTCAAGGACCGCGTGTTCGGCCGCATCACGTGGACGCCCCCCAAGGGCAGCCCCTACGAAGCCAAGGCCAAGAAGGACTTCCCCCTCGTGTTCACGCAGGGCAAGGTGGTATGGCACTGGCAGCACACCCTCACCAACTACGCTCCCTCGCTGGCGCAGTTCTCGCGCGGCCGTACCGTGAGCGTACACCCCGAGACCGCGAAAACGCTGGGCGTGAAGGATGGCGACCGCGTGCGCCTCGAAACCAGTGCCGGCGCTCTGGAAGCCACGGTGGAAGTGACCAGCGCCGTTCTCCCCGGCACCGTGTTCACGCCTTCGCATCTCTGCCCCGACACCCCGCTGGAAGCCAATCGCAGCGAGCCCGTCAACAGCATAGTCCCGAACTACTGGGACCGCATCTCCTGCCAGCACAACGGCGTGGGATGCCGGCTCGTCCGCATCTGAGCAGCGGCCGTGCCGCTCCCTCCCGGGGGCCGCGCGGCGAAACCAGCGTAACAGTTTTCTTTGGAGGTTCTCGTGTCCCGCTATGTCATGGCGATAGATTCCGGCAGATGCATCAACTGCAAGGCGTGCATCGTGGCCTGCCAGCAGAGGAACAAGGTGCCGTCCGGGCACAGCCGCAACTGGGTGAGGGAATTGCCCGACGAATCGCAGAAGAGCGGCGTGAGCGTTCAGCCCGGTGCCTGTATGCACTGCGATAACCCTGTGTGCGTGTACGCCTGCCCCACCGGTGCCACGTTCAAAGGCCGCGACGGCGCAGTGGAAGTGGATAAGGACCGCTGCATCGGCTGCGGCTCCTGCATCAGCGCCTGCCCCTACGGCGCGCGCTTCAAGAACGAAGTGACCGGCACGGCCGATAAGTGCGATTACTGCCGCGAACATGCCCAGCCCGGTCAGGCTCCGGCCTGCGTTTCCGTATGTACCACGCATTGCCGCGTGTTCGGCGATGCCGACGACCCGAACAGCGATGTGGCGAAGCTCCTTGCCTCGCGCAAGCGCGTGTATGTTGCCGCTAAGGATTGCGACACCAAGCCCACGCTCACCTATCTCGATTCCACCACGCCTACCGACTGGCCCAAGGCTGTGGACACCCCCGCGCCGCTCAAGCTCGTGGAATACGCTTCCACCGGCGTGAAGTGGACCGCGGGCGCGGCCCTGCTCGGCGTCATCGGCGTGTTCTTCAAGCAGCTCGTCCTGCCTTCGGACCGTGAACACGGCCATCACGACGACGATCAGCACAAAGGAGGTCAGGCATGATCCGCCGCCATTCCCGCTCCGCCATCTTCATGCACTGGAGCAACGCCGTCTGCTGGATCTTCCTGCTGTTCTCCGGCTTCGCGCTTCTGGACAATCCCACCATGCAGCCTGTCGGCCAGTTCTGGGTGGATTTCTGGAACGGTCTTGCCGGCGGCGCTTTCAACCTGCTCAACGCGCACGTCGTGGTGGGCTGTGTGTGGATAGCGCTTTACACCGTGTACCTCATCTTCCGCTTCAAGGGCGAGGCCTGGCCTTTCATCAAGGAGATAACCGACCTGCACCCCGCCTCTGATATGACGTGGTGCATGCGCAAGGGCCTGCGCCTGACCATTGGCGAGAACATGATGCGCAAGATGGGCATGGCTACCGAACTGCCTGCCCAGAGCTTCTACAACGCCGGTCAGAAGCTGGCCGCCGTGGCCGCCGTGCTTTCCAGCATCGGCCTTGCCGTCACGGGCGCGCTCATGGTGTACATGGCGGGCAAGCCCGGCACCGAGGAACTGCTGCAGTGGTGCGTGCTTGGTCACTTCCTCTGCGCGGGTCTCATGGCCATCGTACTGCCCATCCACATCTACATGGCGGCTCTGGCCCCCGGCGAAGGACCGGCCCTGCGCTCCATGTTCACGGGTTTCGTGCCCAAGGCTTTCGCCAAGGTGCATAACCCCCTGTGGTACAAGAAGCTCGGCCTCGACAAGAAGGACGACGCGGCAAAATAAGCGCTGAGGCGCAACCATATCCCGAAAAAAGGCGGGCTTCCGGATCATCCGGCGGCTCGCCTTTTTGCGTTTGGTGTCTGGGGGGGGGGAAGTGGGGAGGATGAGCGAGGGGAGAGTGAGAGGGCGCGGCGAGGGTGAGGGATGGCGTGTGGGAGGGGGATGAGGTGCGAAGGGAGAGGGAGTGGGAGGAAGAAAGGATGAGAAGGGAGAGGGGAGGCGAGGGTGAGGGCGCGGCGAGGGGCCTTCCTTTAGAGAAGCTCCTCCCGCTGGGCGTCTTGCAGAAGTGAGGCCGCCCGCTGGGCGTCTTGCAGAAGTGAGGCCGCCCGCTGGGCGTCTTGCAGAAGTGAGGCCGCCCTCTGGGCGTCTTGTGGCGTATTCATATTGAAGAAGGGCAGGCTGTCGCGCACAGGGATGAGGTGCTGGCGATCTGCGGGGATGGCGGCATACAGGCCGAGCCGTCCCGCCGTGAGTGCGGCTTCCAGAAAAGGCAGGCTTTCCGCTTCACAGATGCTCACCAGCGTTTCCACCGTGCCGTCGGCATGGACGAAGGAGGTACGCAGGGGAGGCAGCAAGGCGGCGGGAAGCCCCATGCCGCGCCGTGCCATGTCCCGCGCATCGCAGAGCTGCCGAAGCGTCCCCGCCTCCATGAGCGGCAGATCGCAGGAGAGCAGGAGGACTGGTCCGGGCCAGCGCCGCAGGGCCGCCGTCACGCCGAACAGCGGGGAGGAACTTTCGTGCTGCGGGTCGATGAGGAGCTCCACGCCTTGCGGCAGGCGCCGCGCTATGGCTTCGGCCTGATCCTCGCGGCAGGAGACCGCCACGCGGCTCACCCGGGGCAGGGCGCTGAGCAGAGCCAGACCGCGCTGCAGCATGTCGCCCCTGCCGTCCGGCAGTTCGAAGCGCGACTTGTCGCTGCCGAAGCGGCGGGAACGCCCCCCGGCGAGGATGAGGCCTGTGAGCGCGTCCATCTATTTGCCGAATCCGCACTTGGGGAAGGTGCATGCCCGGCAGCTCTGGCAGTAGCCGCCTTCGCCAAGGCGCGCCAGCTCCGCCCGCGTGATGCGCCGCCCGGCCAGCAGGCGCGGCAGGAGCAGATCGAACACCGTGTGCTTGAAGAACAGCGCGCAGGCGGGTACGCCCATCACCTGCATGGAAGCGCCTTCGCTTTCGATGC
>JAFWYI010000126.1 GCA_017522745.1 Mailhella sp. | reverse complement strand
TTGCGGCCCTTTCGTCCCGCTCACTGGCGGACCGTCTGCTCGCGCTCCCTCCGGTCGCGCTCGTCCCTTGCGGCTCACGCGGGGTCGGATTCTCTCCCTCCCTTGCGGCTCACGCGGCTTCGGGCTAGACTGACGCAAATCTCAGGAGCTGTGCCATGAAATCCGCCATCGCTGATATTCTGGAAATGAAGTTCTCCCCTGTGGCCATCAGCCGCACCAACGTGCGCCCGCCCAAGGCCCTGCAGTTCAAGGAAGGCCGCCGCGCCTGCGCCATGTATCTCTTCGCCTGCGCGGCTCAGGGCCGCACCGCCGTGGCCGACGCCGCCACCTGCGGCTGTTTCGGCGGCATGAGCGGTCTCGGCTTCGGCAACGGCTACACCAATTTCCCGGCGGGGGAAGGCGGCTTCTGCGGCTTCCTTTCCTCGGGCAACGGTCACACGCCGCAGGGGCGGGCCATCGGCGAGAAGATCGCCGCCCGCAGCCCGGAATTCGCCCATCATTACCTGGAAGGCGAACGCTACAAGCGCGGTCCCGAACTCGTGAAGGAATGGCTGGGCGAACTGCCCCTCACCTACGACGCCCCCACCTATGTCACCTTCCGCCCGCTGGCCGAAGTGGACCCCGAAAACGGCGACATCCCGGACGTGGTGGTGTTCACCGTGAACGCCCAGCAGCTTTCCGCGCTGGTGGTGCTGGCCAACTACGGCACCTCCCGCAGCGACCGCGTCATCATCCCCTTCGGCTCGGGCTGTCAGCTCATCGGCATACTGCCCTTTGCAGAAGGCGCTTCCGAACATCCCCGCGCCGTGGTGGGCCTCACCGATCTTTCCGCCCGCGAGAAGACCCTGCGCTCCCTCGGGCGCGATCAGCTCACCTTCGCCATGCCGTGGAAACTCTTCCTCGCCATGGAGGCCGACGCCCCGCAGAGCTTCCTTTCCATGCCCACGTTCCTGCGCCTGACGGGTAAAATGTAACGCCGAGCCCGCCGTTTTCCTTGACGTGACGGCGATTATCAGTAATAATTCCCATAAAGTTTTCCAAACAAGGAGTCGCACCATGGCAAAGCACATCGGCATCGTCGGCATCATCGTTGAAGACAGAAGCGCTTCCACCGAACTCCACGCCGTTCTCCACAAACATTCCGACCTCATCGTGGGCCGTCAGGGCATCCCCTTCCGCAACAAGGAACTCTCCGTCATTTCCCTCATCGTGGAAGGCGAAGCCGAACAGATCGCCCTCATGACCGACGAGATCGGCCGCATCGACCACATCTCCTCCAAGGCCGTCATCCGCGGCGAAGAAGAATAAGCCTGCCGGGCAGAGGCCGCCCCGCACGCGGAAACGCCCCCTCGCCCCCGACATTGTGAACTTACGTGCAGAGCTTGCCAAATCAGGCGCTCTGTGTATTCTGTAAAAGTCTGACCGGTGGAAACCTTCTCCCGGAAAGACGAACCGCTTCAACAATGGCATCCCGACCGTGAGGACGCGCCCCGACTGGCCGCTCTCTGAACGGAAGGAAACGCGTCCCCCCTTGCGGAGCGCTCCGCGAACGGCCCGGCACAGCCGCCTTCTGCCAGCGCATCCCGCACGAGCTCAGACTCTCCGGGCGCCTTCCTTTTTCGGGAGGGCGCCTTTTTTCGTCCGCCTCCGGCCTTCGGGCTGGAAGCTCCGCCCCCCAGCGCGGCCCGACTCCTGCCGCCTCCGTGGCCAGCCTTCCTTCGGACGAGCGCCCCTTCTGCAACAGCTTCGCGCCGGCACCGCACCGCCGGAAAAGGGGAACCCCATGTATAACGTCAAGTCGCTCGACTCCAACGAATTCATCGACCACAGCGAGATCCTCGAATCCCTTGAAGAAGGCCGCCGCCTCGCCGCCGACCGCGACACCGTGAACGCCATCCTCAACAAGGCACGCGAAAAGAAGGGTCTCACCCACCGCGAAGCCGCCGTGCTGTACTACGTGGAAGATGAGGACGTGCGTGCCCAGATCCACGCCCTTGCCCGCGAAATAAAAGAACATATCTACGGTCGCCGCATCGTGATGTTCGCGCCGCTCTACCTTTCCGACTACTGCGTGAACGGCTGCCGTTACTGCGGCTTCCACGCCCAGAACAAGACCCCGCGCCGCAAGCTCACCATGGACGAACTGCGCGAAGAAGTGCTGGCGCTGGAACAGCTCGGTCACAAGCGCCTGCTGCTCGAAGCCGGCGAGGACGACCGCAACTGCCCCATCGACTACATCACCGAGTGCATGCACACCATTTATGACACCAAGCTCAAGAATGGTTCCATCCGCCGCGTGAACGTGGACATCGCCGCCACCACCGCCGAAAATTACCGCAAGCTCAAGGACGCCGGTCTCGGCACCTACATCCTGTTCCAGGAGACCTACCACAAGCCCACCTATCAGTTCATGCATCCCAGCGGCCCGAAGTCCAACTACGAATGGCACACCGAAGCCATGGACCGCGGCATGATGGAAGGCGGTCTGGACGACGTGGGCATCGGCGCCCTGTTCGGTCTGTACGACTGGCACTACGAAGTGATGGGCCTGCTCATGCACGCCGAACACCTCGAAGCCGTGGTGGGCGTTGGCCCGCACACTATCTCCTTCCCGCGCATCCTTCCCGCCCCGGGCGTGGACTACGGCATGTTCAACCTCGTGAGCGACCGTGACTTCAAGCATCTCATCGCTGTCACGCGCCTTGCCGTGCCCTACACCGGTATGATCCTCACCACCCGCGAAAGCGAAGCCTTCCGCCGCGAACTGCTGGACATCGGCATGTCTCAGATGAGCGCCGGTTCCTGCGTGGGCGTGGGCGGCTACGCGCACCCCGAACGCTGTGCCAACGACACCCCGCAGTTCCATCTGGCCGACGAACGCCACCCCATGGAAGTTCTCAAGGGCCTCGTGCGCGATGGCTACGTGCCCAGCTTCTGCACGGCCTGTTACCGTTCCGGCCGCACCGGCGACCGCTTCATGCCGCTTGCCAAGTCCGGCGAGATCGCCAGCGTGTGCCAGCCCAACTCCCTGCTCACCTTCAAGGAATATCTGCTGGACTACGCCGACGATGAACTCAAGGCCCTCGGCAGCAAGATGATCGCCGACGAACTGAACAATATCCCGCGTGAACGCCGCCGCGCTCAGACCGAAGAATATCTGAAGCGCCTTGAAGCCGGCGAACGGGATCTGAGATTCTAAAATAGTGGTTTAATTGATAAATAAGGAG
>JAFWYI010000125.1 GCA_017522745.1 Mailhella sp. | reverse complement strand
TCGAGATCACCATGGAAAAAGCCGGAACCGGCAAGACCCTGAAGAAAGCCGAAAGCGGCAACTTCGACCTCGTCATGGTACACGCCCGCAAGCTTGAAGACGCCTTCTGCGCCGCCGGTTTCGGCATCGACCGCCGCGACGTCATGTATAACGACTTCGTCATCCTCGGCCCCAAGAACGACCCCGCAGGCGTCAAGGGCCTGAAGAAGGTCACCGAAGCCATGCAGAAGCTCGCCGCCGCCAAGGTGCACTTCGTTTCCCGCGCCGATAAGTCCGGCACCAACGTGAAGGAAATGGAACTCTGGCAGGCCGCAGGCATCACTCCTTCCGGCGACTGGTACGAAAAGTGGGAAGGCGGCCCCAAGGGCAACAAGGCCACCACGCTCTACGTGAACGAGAAGCAGGCCTACACTCTCATGGACCGCGCCACCTGGCTCACCCTGAAGGACCAGGTCTCCGTGGTGCCGCTCATGGAAGCCGACCCCCTCATGCTGAACCTCATCGCCATCATCCGCGTGAACCCCGAGAAGTTCCCCGCCATCCACAAGGATGAAGCCCTGAAGTTTGCCGACTGGGTCGTGGGCGACGAAGCCCAGATCCTCATCCGCGACTTCGGCAAGGACAAGTACGGCCAGCCCCTGTTCTTCCCCAACTCCGACCAGTGGAACGCCAAGAATAAGAAGTAAGGTTCTGACACACTGACAGCAAAGCCGCCGCAGGAAATACCCGCGGCGGCTTTTTTGCGCTCCCGCCCTCACAAGGCAGACAGGAAAGGGAATATCGGCGGAGGTCTGTGCCTAGTGTGCGACAGCACCCTCGTATTTCTCGAATCGGAACTTCTGTTCGACCTGAGGGTATTTTTCCCTGTCCACCTCTTCCATGAACATGGCGTAGGGGCGCACCCACGTCTCCCGCGTGCCGTACAGGGCGCGGTAGACCACATACCTTTCGTCCGTCTCGGAATGGCGAGCCCAGCCCAGCACCTCGTAGAGGTACTTGTTCGGTTCGGCGGCAAGAACGTCGCCGGAAAGCTCGCGCTTGAAATGCTTCACGATATCGCCGGGCTGGAAACGAGGGTCCAGTGCTTCGTCCATACATCTTCCCCTTTCAGTCTTCAGATACAAAGCGGCCCCGGAACAATATGCCCCGGGGCTCTTTCACTGCAGGATCAGCCGCAGAAATACATGGCCGTCAGCGTGGCCGCAAGAATGGCAAGGAGCACCGAATAGGACTCGCGCCCTTCCCATCTGAGCAGGAAGAGCTGTACCGGGGTAGCCACGATGTAGGCCAGAACACCCGCCAGAAGGCCGAGGCCGAGGCCGGACAGAGAAACCGTAACAGGCGTGATGCCCGTATAGACGCAGAACAGGCCCGTATAGCATCCCGTGAGGAGAAGCCCGCCGAACAGGCTGAAAATATTGCGTGTGCTGAAATACATGGCGATGACTATGCCCGCGTTGAACAGGATCCAGGCCTCATAGGCCATGGAGGAGCCCCAGCCGGTGGCAGTGACAGTGCGGGCCATATAGCTAGGCAGGGCGAGCAGTGCAACAAGGAAAGCTATCAGCAGTATTCTCTTTTTACTCCATGTTTAGAGGTACTCCTTACCCCTATCACGCAGAGGCAGCAGGCTCAACCCTTTTCAGGCGGAAATGCCAGATGCTGCAAAGCTTGCCTTTCTATTGTTACAAATTGTCACTCTGCTTTTCCGATTCATTGCCAGGCGGGCCTTTCTTTCCTATCATAGAGACAAGATTTCCAGGAACACGAGCAGGCATAGGGACTGTCCCCGCCAATACCCTGCGCCCCGCTCCGCCACGGCGGACATGAAAAGGAAAAGATTATGAAGAAGCTCTATGTGGCAGGACTTGCCCTCACTCTCCTCCTTTCCGGCGGCTGCGCCAATATGAACAACATGGGCAAGGGTGCCACCTACGGCACTGCCGGCGGCGCTGCGGCCGGTGCCCTGCTCGGCCAGGCCATCGGCGGCAACACCAAGGCTACCGTGCTCGGCATGGCTGTCGGCGCGGCCATCGGCGGCCTCACCGGTACCGGCATAGGCTATATGATGGACAAGCAGGAACAGGACATGCGCAACGCCCTTGCCCAGTCCGAAGCCATTGCCGTAGAACGCGAAGGCAACGTGCTCGCCCTCACCTTCAAGAGCGACTTCACCTTTGCGGTGAACTCCTCCACCCTCCGCTCCGGCCTTTACGCTGAACTCGACCGCGTGGCCCAGGTGCTGGCAGCCTATCCCCAGACCACCATCCTCGTGGCCGGCCATACCGACAGCACCGGCTCCGACGAATACAACATGAAGCTTTCCCAGCAGCGTGCGGACAGCGTGAAGAACGCCCTCGTCCAGCGCGGCGTTGCCCCCCAGCGCATCAGCGCCGTGGGCTACGGCGAAGGCCAGCCTGTGGGCGACAACAATACTGAATTCGGCCGCCAGCAGAACCGCCGTGTCGAAGTGCGCATCAACCCCACCCAGCAGGGCCAGTATCAGCAGTACCAGCAGTACTAAACGCTCCGGCGTATGATTCCACGGGGGAGGTGCGGCCAAGCCACGCCTCCCCTTTTCCATAGGATGTGACCGTGCTCGCCTATCTCGGCATCTTTGTTTCGGCCTTTGTTTCGGCCACCCTGCTCCCGGCGCAGTCCGAGGCTGTGCTCGGTGCGCTTCTGGCCGACGGCGGACACTCCGCCGTGCTCCTCATCGCCGTGGCCACGCTGGGCAATACGCTGGGCGCGGCCACCAACTGGCTGCTCGGGCTCTACGTGAACCGCTTCAAGGATCGCCGCTGGTTCCCGGTGAAGCCGGAACGGCTGGAACAGGCCGAACGCTGGTACCGCCGCTGGGGACGCTGGAGCCTGCTCCTGAGCTGGGCTCCCGTGTTCGGCGATGCGCTCTGCCTTGCGGCTGGTGTCCTGCGCGAGCCCTTCCGCTCCTTCTTCTGCATCGTCCTTGCAGCAAAGTTCCTGCGCTACCTCGCCGTGGCGGCCCTGATAGCCAGCATGCTGTGAGGCGCACCGCCTCTCCCCTGACACAGTCAGGACCACCCGCAAAGCGGGTGGCTTGAGTGGCCCTGTAAGGGCCTGTTACTCACTCGCGCCTTAAGGCGCCGGCTTGAACTCATAAAGTCGGCGCCTTTCCTTATTTCTAGAGTTCAAGCCCCCATGTCGTTTGAC
>JAFWYI010000124.1 GCA_017522745.1 Mailhella sp. | reverse complement strand
TGGACATGCTCATCCCCTTCCAGGAAGTCACCGAGAACGACCTCGTCACTGTGCGCGATGGCTCTGTCATCCCTGTGGACGGTGTCGTGGTAGAAGGCACCGCTTCCGTGAACGAGGCGTCGCTCACCGGCGAAGCGCTCGGCGTGATGCGCTCCGTGGGCTCTTCCGTCTACGCGGGCACCGTGGTGGAAGCCGGGGAGATATACATCCGCCCCACCAGCATCGGACACGATACCCGCATGCAGCAGATCGTGCGTTTCGTGGAGAATTCCGAGCAGCTCAAAGCCGGCATACAGGGGCGTTACGAAAAACTGGCCGACCGCGCCGTGCCCTTCACCTTTGCGCTGGCCGGTCTCGTCTTCCTGCTCACGCGCAGCGTGACCCGGGCGGCATCCGTCCTGCTGGTGGATTACTCCTGCGCCCTGCGCCTTGCCACGCCGCTGGCCATACTCTCCGCCATGAACGAAGGCGTGCAGCACAAAGTCATGGTCAAGGGCGGTCGCTTCCTCGAAAACCTCTCCAAGGTGGACACTGTGGTCTTCGACAAGACGGGCACGCTCACGCAGGCCCGCCCCGAAGTGGCGCACGTCATCCCGGCAGAAGGCTATGAGGCCGACGAGATCCTGCGTCTGGCCGCCTGCCTTGAAGAGCATTTCCCGCATCCCGTGGCCAAGGCCGTGGTGCATTGCGCCGAGGAGCGCCAGCTCCAGCACGCGGAAGAACACGCCGAGGTGGAATACGTCGTTGCGCACGGCATCGCCTCCATGTGGCGCGGCCAGCGCGTACTTCTGGGCAGCCGGCACTACATCTCGCAGGATGAAGGCGTGGATGTTTCCAGCATGGACGCCGTCATCGCCGATCTTGCCCGGCAGGGCTTCTCTCTGCTCTACCTCTCCATCGAACATCAGCTTGCCGGCATCATCGCCATGAAGGACCCCATACGCCCCGAAAGCGCCGCGCTGGTGAGCCGCCTGCGCGAGATGGGCGTCCAGCACGTCATGATGCTCACCGGGGATGACGAGCGCACGGCCCATGCCGTGGCGACCAGCCTTGGCATCAGCGAATATCGCTCGCAGGTACTGCCGGAAGACAAGGCGCGCGTGGTGCAGGAACTGAAGGATCAGGGGCGCACCGTACTCATGCTGGGTGACGGCATCAACGACTCCCCTGCCCTTTCCACGGCCGACGTGGGCGTGACCCTGCGCGACGGCTCCGATCTGGCGCGTGAAGTGGCGGACGTAGTCCTGATGGGCGGCACGCTCAACGACCTTATCGTTGCCCTCGAACTCGGACGTGCTGCCATGAAACGCATCCACGGCAATTTCGTTGCCACCATGGGGCTGAACTCCGCATTCCTTGCGGGCGGCCTTACGGGTGTCATCCAGCCCGGCCTTTCCGCCGTGCTTCACAATCTTACCACGCTGGGCGTTTCGCTGAACGCCATGCGTCCCACGCTTGGAGGCAGATGATGTCTGTTGTCGACTGCATCACCAGCTTTGTCGATGGTCGGGTCCGCCTGCGCCATCCGGCTCTGAAGAATAAGAAAACCTCAGACCTCATCGCGTCTATCGTGGGAGGGGTGGAAGGCATCTCTGCGGTCCAGAGCAATCCGGTCACGGGTTCTCTGCTCATTTACTACGATCCGGAACAGCTCAGCCGCGAACAGCTCCTTGAGCTTGCCGAACAGGGGGCGGCCTTTATCCCGGGTCTGAACGATGAGACTGCCGCTCAGCCCGAAGGCAGTGACGAAGAGCCTTCTGCCAAGGCCCGCAAAGTCTGCGCGCCGGTGGACGAAGTCCTTCAGTTCCTGTGCAGCCGTGGAACGACGCGATTCGTGAACCGCGCCATGCTCGTCGCTCTTGCGGCTTCGCTGGCCGGACTCCCTCTGGGCAACCGCTTCCTGCACACGGCCGCGGGCGGCGCATTCGTGGGCGGCATGGTCCAGCATCTGCTGGCGCATCGGAAGTCCCTGTGATGTCCACCCTTCTGCAAAAGTGTAAACGCTGGCTTTCTGTCGGGCTATGCGCCGCTCTGGTGGCGGCCGTGGCCTGCATGGCCCTCGCCGTACTCGT
Source organism: Mailhella sp. (assembly GCA_017522745.1). Taxonomy (GTDB): domain Bacteria; phylum Desulfobacterota; class Desulfovibrionia; order Desulfovibrionales; family Desulfovibrionaceae; genus Mailhella. The sequence goes on along the minus strand of JAFWYI010000124.1, from coordinate 647 downwards.
ACAGGCTCTGGCAGTGCTTATCATCGCCCTGCTGGCCGCCGCGCTTCTTCTGCCGCACCCGCTCAAGTGGTACGCAAAAGAAGGCGCCGAAGCCCTGCGCCTTTTCGTAAGCGAACTCTTAGCGCCTCAGCAGAGCGAAGATAGCCGCGCGCCTTCTGCGCTGGCCCCCGCGGGAACGCAGGACAGCGACTCCGCAGACAGGCGCTGACCCCAGCCCCAAGCCAGCCTTGCGAGGAGACTTTCGCATCCCCCTCACAACATCACCACGAACACCATCATACCAGAAAAGGCCGCGATCCTGACGAACGGGATCGCGGCTTTTCTGATCATCTTTCCTGCGCCTCGGGCCTGTTCTTCATCAGCCAGTACTTTGATTTAAAAGGAAGAAGCCGGAGGGTGTGGGGCGTTCCGGCTTCTTCTTACTATGTTTGACAACTACTCTTCAGTATGCGCCTGCAGGAAAAGGCTCTTGGCAAGGGCATCAAAAAAATGCTGGTACGGCGTCGGGTCTTCGATGGGCACGACGTTATACTGAGCGCTGGCGCGGACCGTCATCTGTTCAGGTCCACGCGGGATGATGCTCACCGTCATACGCAGACGATAGCCAGCCAGCTTGGTCGCGGTGACACTCCCCAGCTCCAGCGACG
>JAFWYI010000123.1 GCA_017522745.1 Mailhella sp. | reverse complement strand
GTCTGTTCTCTGGTTCCAAGGGTCAGGAAGCATAGGAGCTTGCCATGGAAACGCCTATCATTTTTGCAGCCATAACGCTCGTTGCCTTCCTCGTTCTCAGTGTGCCCATCGGTATCTCCATCGGTGCCAGCGTGGCCGTGGCCCTTGCCGTGGGTGGTCTTCCGCCTGAATTCCTCATGCAGAAGCTGGTCCTTTCTCTGGACTCCTTCCCCCTGCTTGCCGTTCCCTTCTTCATCCTGTCGGGTGAGATCATGCAGAAGGGCAGTATGGCGCAGGCTCTGCTCAATTTTTCCAAATGCCTTGTGGGTCACATCACCGGCGGCCTCGCCCACGTGTCTGTACTCACCTGCATGTTCTACGGTGCGCTGAGCGGTTCCGCTCCTGCCACCGTGGCCGCTGTGGGCGGCATCATGATCCCCGCTATGGAACGTGAAGGCTACAAGAAGTCCTTTGCGTCTGCGGTGAACACCGCTGGCGGCTGTCTTGGCGTCATGATCCCTCCGTCTGTGCCTCTCATCATCTACGGCACCACGGCTAACGTGTCCGTGGGCGACCTGTTCATCTGCGGTATCGTGCCCGGTATCTTCGTGGGTTTCTGCCTCATGGTCGTGAGCTATTTCCTCGCTAAGCGTGATAAGATCACCACCAAGGCCAAGATGGCATCGCTGAAGGAAATCGGCGTGGCGTTCTGGCAGGCTAAGTTTGCCCTCATGGTTCCCGTCATCGTTCTTGGCGGCATTTACGGTGGCGTGACCACGCCTACCGAAGCCGGTGCCATCGCGGTGGTCTATGCTCTTATCGCCGAAGGTATTGTTCTCAGAACGCTCACCTTGAAGAAACTGCTGGAGATCTTCAAGGCTTCCACTATCACTTCCGCTACCATCTTCATCGTTGTTGCCACGGCTACGGCGCTTGGTCAGCTCCTTATGATCTACAACGTGCCGGACCTCATCGTAAAATTCTTCTCCGGCCTCGTGGGCAACAAGTTCCTGCTTCTTGCCGCCATCATGGTCCTCCTGCTCATCATGGGTACCTTCATGGACGCTCTGGCCAACATCCTTATCCTCACGCCTCTGCTTCAGCCCCTGGTGACGGCGGCCGGTATTGACATGACCCACTTTGGTATCCTTATGATCGTGGGCATCTCCATCGGTTTCTGCACTCCTCCTGTTGGTGTGAACCTGTTCGTGGCCTGCGGCATTTCCGGTATCAGCATCGAAAAGCTGAGCTACTCCATCCTGCCTTTCGTTGGTGCCCTTATTTTCGCCATGGCTGTTATCGCCTACGTGCCGTGGCTCTCCCTCTGCCTGTTGTGAGCTGACGTATGAATCTTAAGCCTTCTGCTGCCCCGAAGGGCGTTATTGGTATCGCCGGTCATGCCGGTATTGGGCACGCTTTCTCGCACTCTGGATTTTTTCAGGAAGATTCCGGCGGTTTTGCGTACCTTACCACGCTGCTTTGCCGTACCTGCCCTGCGGCAGATATCACGATAGCCTCTGTCGATATCGATGAAGAAGGCCGGGTCGTCGTTACCACGAAGGGCGGCGGTGTCGGGCGTGCCTCTGCACTGCATGGCTTTTCGCCCTACGAGAAGGAACTCATGCAGCGCGCTGTGGGTATGCGCTGTGCTGCCCCGCAGACGCTGTCGGGCCGCATTTTCGGTCGCACATATGGTCAGGGTGCCGGCACGCAGGCGAGTGCCTTTTCTCTGGCCGCGGCCAACGCCATGATGGATACCGGTCGCGTCCAGTGGCCCAGCCGGACCATCGGCGCACCGGATGACCTGCCGGGTTGCGCCGGATCCTTCCTTGGCGGTGTACTCGATATCGACGACATGCCGGTATCGTGGCTGCTCACTATCAATGCTTCCGTGGATGGTACCGGGCCGAATGAGGATTCCGAGGGTTGTGTGCCGATAGGCAACAAGGGCCGCATCATGCAGGAGCTGGGCATGCTGGATATGCCGCTTCTGGTTCTTGAAGGTAAGGCCTATGTTCCCGCTCTTAAGCCTCCGCTCGAAAAGAATTCCGTTTTCATCCGCTGGAACAGCAAGTACGACAACATCGTGGCTGGTGAATGTCTGGTGCGAGCTGCCGAAGAGTCCGGACAGCCGGTCTGCGTCCTTCCCGATACGTATAGCCGCTATACGACTGAACTGGCAGATGAGACCCGCAGGATCGGCGAGCGCATCGAAGCTCTCGGGCGCGCCTACGCTTCCGAGGCGAATGCCGCTCGTAAGATAGCCTTGATCGCTGAACTCGCGACCATCTGCAATCACGATTCTGCCGGCAGTATCTTCATGACCAATGACATCCAGCGTATCGTGGGCAATGGCGGGCTGTGGCCCGGCCTCGGAGCCATGCTCGCTCTGTGTGTCACCCGTGAAGAGGCTGACCTTTGGAAGACGCTCCGCCTCACGGACGAGGAAATGGATATGGTAGTGGATATCCTTATCGAAGCGGCCCGATACCTGTACGAACGTAAGGATGAAGCGATGGTTTACGTGGAACAGCGCAGACCTGATATCAGCCTTGAGGAACTCGAAGCTATGGCAAGAGCGTAACAGGTTATAGCTGTTGAAAAATGGCATCCGCTGTACTGTAAGTATGGTGGATGCCATTTTAGTTATGTATAACATATTAATATATATGAAATAAATCATGATTATCCTTTATAAAAATATTAAAAACTAGACAAGGAAATTGTGATGAGATAAAATTTTATGATTGTAAGAACATAAGCAGTGTACGATTATGGAAAATTCTACGACAAAAGCAATTACAGCCTACAAGCTCATCCGGGACGGCATCCTCTGCGGGGAATTCCTGCCGGGATCACGCCTTGTACTTATGGATCTGGAAAAAAAACTGGGGCTCGGCCGCGGACCTATCCGCGATGCCCTTATGCGGCTCGATCGTTCCGGGCTCATAGAGCATATCCCTTTCAAGGGGGCCATCGTCAAAAAGCCGCCGTCAATCGGTGAACTGAAGTACATCTACGATACGCGTCTCACGATAGAGCGTCATACTATGCTTGAGGTGCTTGAGAAGATCACGCCTCGTCAGATAGGTGTTCTGCAGAAGATGGTGGATGCCTCGCTTAAGGATCCGCAGAATTTTTATTTCCATGACAGGAAGTTTCACGCCTATCTGTACTCCATAGCGGATATGCCGCATGGGCTGGATATCATCAATTCGCTGAATGAGCATATTGATATTTTCCTGAATACGCATATTTACGACTACGCGTATCGTATGGAGTCCATAGCCCAGCATCAGAAGATGCTTGATGCCCTCCGTGCCAAAGACAGGGAGGCTCTGATCCAGATCCTGGAAGCCAATATCATGATAGGGCTCAACTACATCCACAACCAGATCATGGGCGAAGGGTAGTGCCGGGCGATACAGCCTTTTCACGGCAGTGGCTTAAAACGAAAGGAAGGGAAACGCGAGAACGTCTCCCTTCCTTTTTCGTATGTTTTTTTGATGCTTACAGCTTGGCGGCGGTGAGCAGGTCAGCCACAGCGTCGCGATTTTCCCAGGAGAATTCAGGGAGTTCGCGGCCGAAGTGACCGTAGCAGGAGGTCTTGCTGTAGATGGGACGCTTCAGGTCGAGGCGCTTGATGATGTGGTAGG
>JAFWYI010000122.1 GCA_017522745.1 Mailhella sp. | reverse complement strand
CTCGCCTCTGGCAGAAGACCTTCAGGGACAAGGATGATGTTATCACAGACAGCCTTCGCAAGCAGGCGGAATGGATATGCCCGCGTGAACGCGTGAAGGGTACGAGCATATCGCGGAAAAATATCGAAGAGCTTGCTCGTAAGCTGCAGGATTGGGCGGAGAAGGTGGCCAAACCTCCGCAGCCCAAAACGGCGGAATTGTGCAAGCGCCTTGTCGATGCCGCTCAGCGGCTCACGGTGGATCTTTCGCCTCTCGCTTTCGAAAAACTGCTCGACTCCGTGCTGGGAGATGGCGAAAACAGTGTGGAACACCGCCAGCCGATGCCCTGGAAGCAGATCAATGACCCCGGTCAGCTCTGGACGGAACTCAACGAAGAAGACATCGTCATCTGGTGGGATTTCACCAATGACGGCTCTGCCCTGCGCGACAGCTATGTGTGGAGTGACAAGGAGAAGGAGTGGCTGGGAAAGGACGCGTTTTTCGACGTGAAGCTGGAACGGCTCGCCCGTACCTGCGCTATGACAGCACCTTTCCGCTTTGCCCGGCGTATCATCACGGTGATGCCGCGCTTCCACGGCTCTGAAGAGGCTCAGTCGCATCCTCTCCGCGATTTTCTGCCAAAGGGTGGAACGGTGCGCCTTGCCGCCTCCAGCGTTCTCACTCAGCAGACCTGTGAACAGGATTTCTTCCATATAGCAGAGAAAGACTCGCTCACGCCTCCGCCTGCGCCCGCGCAGTGGAACGAAAACAAGGGGGAAGCTATCCCGCTTCCTGAAAAGATCACTCCCTCTGGCCTTGAGACCGTGCTGGACTGCCCGGCGGCGTGGTATTTCAAGGATGTTCTCGGTCTTGATTATGAAAGGACGACGCTTTCCAATGAGTCTATCGTCTGCGGCAACCTTGCCCACGAGGTCATGGAAGTCCTGCTCAAGGAATGGCGGGATGCCCCGGTGCGCTACGAGAAAGGGGAACTGCTGAAGCGTATTTCCGATCAGCTCGACACACTGGCACAGGACAAGGCGGCCCGGCTGGCCCTTCCCGAATTCGATGCTCTGCGTAAAGGCATGGCGAGCAGGCTGGCGCGCAGCTTCATCGCTTTTTGCGATCACCTCGAAAAAGAAGATCTTGTTTTTCTTGACAGCGAGCAGACCTATAAGGGGCTTGTGGGCGCGGTCGAGTGTACGGGGCGTTACGATATCCTGCTTGGCCGGAAAGATGATCCCTCTCCCTGTGCTGTGGCCGATATGAAATGGTCACGCCGCAAGATCTATGAGGTGCAGACGGAAAAAGGCAGGGTCGTACAGCTCGCTGCCTATCATCATCTGCTGAAAAAGGGTCGCAAGGTGACAGGCTTTGAGGGCGGAGAGGCCCAGCTTGCCGCGCCCGCACCTGCGGATCTGGAAAAGGCCTGGTTCTTCCTCCTGCCGGATGCGAAGATACTCGGCTGTACTGTGCCTCTGGCCGAACAGTGGCAGGGCATCGAGGAAGAGTGGGAAGCCATGTGTGCGGCTCTGCGTTCCGGTAGGCTGCTCCTGGCTGAAGATCCGGCGCAGGATGAGCCCGCAGAAGGTAAGCCTGCCAGGAAGAAAAAAGACGAAGGCCCCTGTAAATGGTGCGCCTACAAAAAGCTGTGCGGTCGCACAATGTCTATCACTGACGACGATGATGAAGGCACGGAGGATCAGGAATGAGCAGTCAGCAGAAGTATGTTGAGCGCCTCGTCATCAAGGCCAGTGCCGGCACCGGCAAGACCCATAATCTCACGGGCTTCTATCTTGGCAGTCTGGGGCATGTCTCGAAAAAATGGACAGCCGAGGATAAGGAAAAGTTCCTCCTCAAGGGCAAGACGGCCTGCGCTCCTGAAGACATCATCGCCGTCACCTTCACCAAGAAGGCCGCCGCTGAACTGAAAGAGCGTCTCCGTCAGGATCTGCTCAAGGAAGGCAGGTATGATGAGGCCGCCCGCGTGGACGGTTCGCTCATCGGCACGGTGCATAGTGTATGCCTGCGGCTTTTGCAGGAATACGCACTGGAAGCCGGCAACTCGCCTGTGGCGGAAGAACTTTCCGAGGATGATGGAGCTGTGCTTTTTCGCCGGGCAGTGGCGCCGCTCATGGAAGATTTCGCCTACCTCAACGATCTGTTCTATGAGTTCGGCATGGAGCTGGGCGGCTTCGGCAAGAAGGATCGCTCGCAGGCCATGCTGGAATTCTGCCGAGGGTTCATCGCTATGGCTCGTACCAACGGACTCGAGGGGAAGCTCAACGAGCTTGGGGAAGAATCCTTCGAGACCGTCCGGAAGCAGATGGATGCTATATGTCCTCCGCTGGCAGGTGACGGCGAGGCCGAACTTGCATCCATGCATGAAGAGTTGGAAAAGCTCATTGCCGTGCAGAAGATCGAAGGGAATTACGAGCGCACCGGCAAAGTCGATAAAGAAGAAAAAGCGCAGGGCGTGAAAAATCTCAGCACTGCCGAAAAAAAACATCTGAAACTTATGGG
>JAFWYI010000121.1 GCA_017522745.1 Mailhella sp. | reverse complement strand
TGGAAGGACGACAAGGTCGGGCCGCTCATCCGCCTGCAGAAGGAACTCCTGCGGGAAGCGAACCGCCTGCTCCGCCCCGGTGGTGTGGTGGTCTACTCCACCTGCACCACGGACGTGGAAGAGAACGAAAAGCAGGTCATCTTCGCCCGCGAAGAGCTGGGCCTCATCCTCGAACCGCTGGGCGATCTCCCGGGCTTCGACCTTCAGGCTCCGCAGGGCTGTGAAGGCGTATGGTGCCTGAACCCCAAGATGGGCGACACGCAGGGCTTCTTCGTGGCGCGCCTGCGCAAGCCCGGCAAGGCAGAAGAGCCTGTCCCCTACACGGAAGATCCTGTGCAGGCCGAAGTAGTGAGCGAAGCGCAAATACGCGAACAGGGCATAGATCCGCGCCACGTCCACGCCGAGATAGGCATGTTCGGCGGATCGCTCCACGCCCTGCCTGTTCAGGCACTGGCCATGCTCCCCGACTCTCTGCACTGGCAGGGCCTCTACATGGGCAAAACCGGCAAGAATGGCGACATCCGCCTCTCCCCGCGCGTCCGCCTCGAAGGGCCGGGCGCGCATATCGACCTCGAAGGCACCGAAGGCATCCGCATCATCGAAGGCCTGCTCACGGGCCAGAGCCTCACCGCGCCGGACTCCGTACCTGCCGGTTCCCGCACCGCCCTTCTCCGCTGGAATGGCATCCCTCTGGGCCGCCTGAACGTGAAGAACAAACGACTCATCTGGTCGGAAAGATAAGAAAAAGCCGTCGCTGGAAAGCGGCGGCTTTTTTAGCATCATTATCTTTTCTCCACCCTCAGCGTCCCACGCCCGTTCTTCCTTGCCGTGAGCAGGACGAACTCGGCAGGGGCGTTTTCCTTCGTGAAAACGAAGCGCAAAACTTCCGGGTGCAGTCGCTTCGGCAGGGCGGCCAGCAAATCGGCAGTGCGGTCGGCACCGGCTACGGCGATGAGCAGGCCGCCGTTCTTCAGAAGGCTGTCGGCGGCGCTGAAAAATTCGTGGAACGTCTCAGCCGTGCCGAAAAACGCACGACGGCGCAGGCCGGAAGGCGGCACACGTCCGTCGCCCTCCACGCGCCACGGCGGATTGGTCATCACTGCGTCGAACATGGGCGGACCGGACAGGTTCTCAGCCCCGGAGACCAGCGCTTCACGCATGTGCCGCAGGTCTTCGCGGCTGTTCACGTCCCCGCAGAGCGGCATGAAGGCGGCATCCAGCCCCAGCGCGGCGGCATTCCTCGCGGCGGCTCCCGCCAGCACAGTTTCCCGCTCCAGCCCCACGACGCGCCACCCCGGATTCTTCAGCAGAACAGCCAGTGATACTACACCACAGCCCGTGCCCAGTTCCGCAAGCACGGTTTCTTCCGGCAGGGGGAGAGCCGTCACGATATCGGCCAGCAGGAGAGCATCCGCGCTGAAGCGAAAGCTCCCTTCCGGCTGTTCCAACCCGCTGGGGAATGCTGTGCGGGCCGCTTCGATATCAGCAGCATCGTTCATTTTCACTTCTTCAGCCTCCGGCCTGCATTGCACTGGACCACGCTTCCAGCTATAACGGAACGAGTTTTCAGGACTTCAAACTTTCTGCCCGCGAGTACACCATGTTCCGTGCCGATCTCCATATCCACTCCCGCTTCTCCCGCGCCACCAGCAAAGGGCTCACCATACCCAACCTTGCGGCATGGGCCGGGGCAAAGGGCATCGACGTACTCGCCACTGGCGACTTCACCCATCCGGTATGGCGGCAGGAACTGCGCGAAAATCTTGAACTGGACGGCAATTCCGGCCTCTATCGCCTGAAGAAGCCTCTCACCGGGGACGAGTTTTCCCGCGAGATACCACAGCTTGCCGGCATGGAGTTCCGCAGCCCGCAGTTCATGCTGGAAGCCGAGATAAGCTCAATCTACAAGAAGAACGGCAAGGTCCGCAAGGTACACAGCCTCGTTTACGTGCCCGACCTCGACGCGGCGGATCAGCTCTGCGCCAAACTCGACACTATCGGCAATCTGAAATCCGACGGACGGCCCATCCTCGGCCTCGATGTGAAAGACCTGCTCGCCATGGTGCTTGAGATCCCCCGCGCCTACATGATCCCCGCCCATATCTGGACGCCGTGGTTCGCGCTCTTCGGCTCCAAATCCGGCTTCGACAGCCTGGAGGAATGTTTCGAGGATCTCACACCGCATATCTTCGCCGCTGAGACCGGCCTTTCGTCCGACCCGGACATGAACCGCTGCTGGAGCCACCTCGACCATCTGCTCATGGTCTCCAACTCCGACGCCCATTCCGGTGAGAACCTCGCCCGCGAAGCCACGCTTTTCGAAGGTGCGGCCACCTACGACGGTATTTTCGACGCCCTGCACAAGAAAGACTGCGGGACCTCCTATGCCGGAACTCTGGAATTCTTCCCCGAAGAAGGCAAATACCACCTCGACGGCCATCGCGCCTGCGACGTGATGCTGGAACCCGCAGAATGTATGAAGCTGGGCGATATCTGCCCTGTCTGCGGCAAACCGCTCACCGTGGGCGTACTCCATCGCGTGCTTGCCCTTGCCGACCGCACAGAAGCCCCCGAACCCGGCAAAGGCTTCTCCTCGGTCATCCCCCTGCCGGAGATCGTGGGCGAACTCCTGCACTGCGGCCCCAAGTCCAAGAAAGTACAGGAAAAATACGCCGATCTGCTGGGAAGATTCGGTTCTGAGATGGACATCCTGCAGTCCGTGCCTCATACCGACCTCGGCCACGCATGGCCGGAACTCGGTGAAGCCATCCGCCGCATGCGCTCGGGGCAGGTCATCCGCCACGGCGGCTATGACGGCGAGTATGGGACCATCCGGCTTTTCGAAGAAGGTGAGAACGCTCCTTCCCTGCTGACCCGCGTACCTTCCGCCCGGAAAAAGCCTCTTAAAGCCTCTGCTCAGACTCCTGCAAAGGAGGAGGCTCAAAAAAAAACATCATCGTCCGCAGGAGCCGTAGCCAAGCAAGCTGAAAACGGCACGAGCGCACCTTCTGCCGCAAAACGCTCTTCTTTCGCGCTGGAAACCTTCAGTCCGGCCCAACGTGCCGCACTTGAAGCTGGCCCCGGCCCTGTGCTGGTGCTTGCCGGCCCCGGCGCTGGTAAGACCCGTACCCTTGTCGGGCGGCTCGTTCGTCTACTGAAGAGCGGTATCCCCGCCTCGGATATCGTAGCTGTCACCTTCACGCGCCGTGCCGCTGAAGAAATGCGTTCCCGCCTCACCGCCGCTCTTGGTGAAGGCGCTGACGGAACCGCCGCTCCCATCCTGCTTCCCGAAACGGACACCCTGCACGCCCTCGCCCTCAAGCGCTGGCCCGGGGAACAGCCTGTCGTCCTTTCGGAAGAGGGCGCACGGAAGGCTTTTGCCGCCGCCAATCCTCATCTGGACAAAAAAGAAGCGAACAGGCTCTACACACAGGTGGAATTCGGCCGTGAAACTCTCGATGTCCCTGCCGAACTCGAACCACTTCTGGAAAATTACCGCCGCTGGAAAAAAGAACGCAGTCTTGCCGACTATACCGACCTGCCGGAAACGTGGCTGGCGGAACTCAGAAGCCGCAACTATAGCGCGACCAAACCGTGGAAACATATCCTTGTGGACGAAGTACAGGACCTTTCGCCGCTGCAGAAAGCCCTCGTGGAGGCGCTCACCCCGGCAGACGGTTCCGGCTTCTTCGGTATCGGTGATCCGGATCAGTCCATCTACAGCTTCCGTGGTGCGGATTCCGGCATCGAAACAGCTCTGCGCTCCCGCTGGCCGGATCTTTCCGTCCTCAGCCTTACCGAAAGCCATCGTTCTGCGTCCGCCATCCTCGATGCCGGGCACAGCGCCCTTGCCGGACGCGGTGCCTGCGGTGAACTCACGTCCGTAACAGGCAGTTCCGCCACCCTGCAGTGGATGGAGACTCCAAGTGCGGAACGAGAAGCCGCATGGATAGCCGAGCGCATCGCCTATCTCATCGGCGGCACATCGCATCAGCAGGCCGACATGCACGAGACACTGGCCCACTGCCATCTCGACTCCGGTTCCTGCAGTCCCGGCGATATCGCCGTCCTCTGCCGCCTCAAGGCGCTCATCCCGCCCATCCGTGCCGCGCTGGAGCGACGGGGCATCCCCTGCGCCGCGCCGGAAACGGAGACGTTCTGGAGCGACGAACGCGTGGACATGATGCTTCAGGGTGCCGCGCGTTTCCAGCAGAAGCAGGAACACGACCTGAAGGAAGCGGCATTCCTCGACGCTTCCCGCTTCCCGCTGCTGGCCGCCATGGCCTCAGCGCCGCAGGTCGTCCCCACCGACAGCGGTCCGCTGGACGATGTGCCGCCTGCCGTCTGGACGCAGGGCCCGGAAGCTGTCCTCGGCCACGCGCCCGGAGTGTTCGATCCGCTGTTCGCTGAATCCACGGCTTTCCGCCGTCTGTGCCGGGCATGGAAAGAACATGGGGGCTGGGCCGGACTGCTGGAATTCGTAGCCTTCCGCCGTGAGGTGGACGCCGTGCAGGCTCGGGCCGAACGCGTGCAGCTCATGACCATGCACGCATCCAAGGGTTTGGAATTCAAAGCTGTTTTCATTCCCGGAGCCGAAGATGGCCTTCTGCCTTTCCGCGGGGTGGACGCTCTGCTCGGCAAGGAGGAGCAGAACTTCACAGCCCCAGCCGTAGAGGAAGAAGAACGCCTGCTCTACGTGGGCATCACGAGAGCCTCTGAGGCGGTGTTCCTTTCTTCCGCCGCCCGGCGCACACTCTACGGAAAAACGCTGGAACTTCGCCCCTCACCGCTCCTGCCGCTGGAGCATTTCAGGGAGATGAAACTGACCAGACACACTAAGAAAACTGCCAGTCAGTTGAGCCTGTTCTAAAAATACGAAAGGCGCCGGCCCCTTTTCGAGCCGACGCCTTTCTCATATCTGGCAGATTTCGTCCGAATATCACACCATGTCAGGAGTGATGACTTCGAGACCGCCCATGTAGGGACGAAGCACAGTGGGGATGACGATGGAGCCATCGGCCTGCTGATAGTTTTCGATGACGGCCACGAGAGAACGGCCGGTGGGCAGACCGGAACCATTCAGGGTGTGGACGAATTCAGGTTTGCCGCCGTTCTTGGGACGGAAACGGATGTTGGCACGGCGAGCCTGGAAGTCGACACAGTTAGAGCAGGAAGAGATCTCACGGTACACGCCCTGACCGGGGAGCCACACTTCCACGTCATAGGTCTTGGCAGCGCCGAAGCCCATGTCGCCGGTGCAGAGGGTGATGGTGCGGTAAGGCAGTTCCAGCTTTTCGAGCAGAAGTTCAGCGCAGCGGCGCATGTTTTCCAGTTCGTCCCAGGACTTTTCGGGATGAGCGAAACGCACCATCTCCACCTTCACGAACTGATGCTGACGGATGAGGCCGCGCACGTCCTTACCAGCGGAACCGGCTTCGGAACGGAAGCAGGGAGTACCGGCGGTATAACGCAGGGGAAGCTGATCTTCCTCAAGGATCTCACCGGCATGCAGGTTGGTCACGGGCACTTCGGCGGTGGGGATGAGGTAGTAGTTCCACACGGGCATCTTGAAGAGGTCTTCCTCGAACTTGGGGAGCTGGCCGGTGCCCTGCATGGTAGCGGCGTTGACCATGTAGGGAGGAGCGATCTCCACAGCACCGAATTCAGTGGTCTGGGTATCGAGGTAGAAGTTCATGAGGGCGCGTTCGAGGCGGGCAAAAACGCCGTGGCTCACACAGAAACGAGAACCAGCGAGCTTGGCACCGCGTTCAAAGTCCAGACCGCGGGCGGCAGCACCCACTTCGAAATGCTGCTTGACGGGGAAATCGAACTCGCGAGGAGTGCCCCAGCGATGCACTTCAGGGTTATCGTTCTCATCGGCACCCACAGGTACGGAAGCATCCGGGATGTTCGGCACGCGGAGCATCCACTGATACACCTGTTCCTTGATGTCATTGGCTTCAGCGTCAAGAGCCTTGATACGGTCGGAAAGCTGACCGAGTTCAGCCACGAGGGCAGAGGCATCTTCACCGGCGCGCTTCATCTTGGCCACTTCGCCGGAGCGGGAGTTGCGTTCGCTTTTCAGCGTTTCCACTTCGGTAAGAGCGGCACGGCGGCGAGCATCGAGTTCGAGGAATTCATCCACGGAAATGTCGGAATGGCGATCGGCAAGAGCCTTGGCCACCACTTCGGGCTGTTTCTGGAGCAGTTTGAGGTCGAGCATACGATAATCCTTGGTCTGCGTGATATGGTCTGGCTTACGCCTGAACATCTTTAAAGAGGCAAGCAGTTTAGCCCGAGTGAGGCGGGGCGTCAATGCTGTTCATGCAGGGCTTTTTTGTACCGGAGCCTTGGTTTGTGAAAAATAAGCATAAGGTAATCCCATCTCAAATTTTAGCAAAGCCCGCGTGGCTTTCTGGAGGCCCCATGAAGAAGAGACTCGTCAGCTTTTTTGTTCTGTGCGCTTTCGTCATACCCCTGTTTCCCGAGGCCTTTCCCTTGACCGCAACGGCGGCAGGACGTAAACTTTTCGGGAATTTTCGCATTTAACAGCGCGTTGACGCATTCTGGATATCGTATGGCAACAAACGCTTCTCTCGCGGCACTGTACCGCCCGCAGACATTCGCCGAAGTGGTAGGGCAGGATATGGTCAAATCCATCCTTTCCCGCGCCGCCCGGGAAGACCGTGTGGCACCGGCCTATCTGCTCAGCGGCACGCGCGGTGTAGGCAAGACCACCATCGCACGTATCTTCGCCAAAGCCCTGAACTGTGAGCATGCCCCCACAGGCGAGCCCTGCAATCAGTGCGAAGCCTGCCGCCGCATCACCCAGGGCAGCTTCGTGGACGTGGTGGAGATAGACGGCGCGTCCAACCGCGGTATCGACGACATCCGCCGCCTGCGCGACGCTGTGGGCTATGCGCCCCTTGAAGGCCGCTACAAGGTCTTCATCATCGACGAAGCTCACATGCTCACCAAGGAAGCCTTCAACGCTCTACTCAAAACTCTGGAAGAGCCGCCGGCCCGCGTGACCTTCATCCTTGCCACCACGGAACAGCATAAATTCCCGGTGACCATCGTGAGCCGCTGCCAGCATTTCGTGTTCCGGCAGATACCGGAAGCCACGCTGGAAGCGCATATAACCAATATCCTTGGGCGCGAGGGGCGCCCCTTCGAGCAGGAGGCCGCCCATCTCATCGCTCGCCGCGCGGCAGGTTCCGTGCGAGACTCCATGAGCCTGCTCGGGCAGGTGCTGGCACTGGGCTGTGCCCCGGGTGAAGCCCTCACGGCGGCTATGGCACGCGAGGTCCTCGGCCTTGCTGGTCAGGAAGTGATGGACAGACTGCTCGCCGCGCTGGCCTCGCATGATACCACCGGCATCACGGTCCTTGTACGTGAGCTTCTGGCTCAGGGCGCTGACATGGGCTTCTTCCTGCGTGAGCTGGGAAGCCTGTGGCGCAACCTGTTCCTCATCAAACAGGCCGGACGCGACGCCGCTCAGGAACTCGATATGCCGCAGAGCGAGCGGGAACGCCTCGTCGATATGGCCTCGCGTTTCAGCCTCACCTACATCCATGCCGCATGGCAGATGACGCTCGATTCCCAGCGCCGTATCCTCACCAGCCTTGAGCCTTCGGCCGGGCTCGAACTGCTGCTGCTGAACCTTGCCATGCTGCCACGCCTGCTTCCTGTGGAAGAGCTGAATGTCAGCACATCTGCCCCAGCCCCTTCCAGAGCCGTCAGCGCTCCCGCCGAGGTTGCCAGTGCCGCTCCTCAGGCCCCGCAGGCCCCTCGCCCCGCAGTTCCGACGTTCCGTGAAGAGCCCCCTGTCGAACGTGTCCCTGTCGATATCTACGAACAGGAGAATGCCCGCCCTTTCGTCGATGACGGCATCCCGGAACCCGTATTCATGAATACGGTATCGCGTCCTGCCGTCCAACCAGCCAGCGCTCCTTCTCGCACCGACCTCCCCGCAGGACCTGCGCGTTTCGAAGCTCCCAAGCCAGCTGCCCAGCGTCCGGCTCCGGCATTCCAGCCCCCGCAGAGCGTCATGGCCCGCAGCGCAAAAGCCGCTATGCAGTCTTCAGACTCCCGCTTGACGGACAGCAGGAAAACTGTTGAAACACAAGGCGCTCCCCTGCATCGTGAAGAGGCGGAATGGAAAAAACTACCGGTGGATACCTCGCTGACATGGGAAGACTTTCTCGTCTCCTGCGAAGGAAATTCGGAGATCCCCGTCCCTGTCCTCAGGCAGTTCACCGGTGAAGTCCGCGGCGACTGGCTCGTCCTCCAGCCGCTTTCACAGATCATAGGCCAGCAGATACAACGCCCTGACAAGCTCAAGGTGCTGGAAAGCCTTGCCGAACGCTGGGCAGGCAGACCGCTCAGACCTGCGTTCAAAGCCCCGCAGAAGATCGTACGGACCGAAGCGGAGATAAAGGAAGAGCTGGGGGCGCATCCTGTAGTGAAACGCTTCCAGGAAGCCTACG
>JAFWYI010000120.1 GCA_017522745.1 Mailhella sp. | reverse complement strand
TGTGCGCTACTCTACCACCGGAGGAATGAATCCCAACAATATCCAGCCTATCGTGGTACATCATGTGCGGGGAGGAATGGCGCTCTGTCATAACGGCAATCTTATCAACGCCGGTCATCTTCGCAAAGAGTTCGAGATGAAGGGGGCCATCTTTCAGGGAACGACGGACACGGAAGCCATAGCCTATACTATCGTATCTGAACGTATCCGTGCGGAGATGCCGCAAGAGGCTGTTGCCCTAGCTATACCGCACATAAAAGGTGCGTATTCCTGCCTGCTCATGACACCGGACAGCCTCATCGCCTTTCGTGATCCCTATGGATTCCGCCCCCTTTGCTTGGGTTTGACACCTGAAGGGGATTGGGTGGTTGCCTCGGAGTCCTGCGCTTTGGATGCCGTAGGAGCCCGACTCATACGGGAAATAGAAGGTGGCGAGATCGTCACGATCGATGAAACCGGTCTGCATAGCGACAGACGGCATTGCGTCCGGAAAGCCTCTCTCTGCGTATTCGAATACCTCTACTTTGCTCGACCGGATTCTGTCATTCAAGGGATCTCCGTTCACCATGCGCGTCTGAAGGCGGGGGCTTTCCTTGCGCAAGAACATCCCGTTGAGGCCGATGTCGTCATCGGAGTTCCTGACTCTGGTCTGGATGCCTCCCTCGGTTTTGCTCGTGAAAGCGGGATTCCCTACGGCATAGGTTTCCTCAAGAACAAATACGTGGGGCGGAGTTTCATAGTTCCGGCACAGAGTACACGGGAAAAGACCGTACGCATCAAACTCAATGTCATCAAAGAAAATGTTCGCGGCAAACGCGTCGTCCTTGTCGATGATTCCATCGTGCGAGGAACCACCAGTCGGCGCATTGTGCGCCTGCTCAGAGAGGCAGGAGCAGCGGAAGTCCACATGAGGGTATCGGCTCCCCCATTCCGCTTTCCCTGCTGGTTTGGGACAGACGTGGACTCGCAGGAGAATCTTATTGCCTGTCGCCTGAACTCTACGGAAGAGATCGCCAGGGAGATTGGTGCAGATTCATTGGGATACCTTTCCGTATCTGCCGCCCATCGACTGGCGGACGACTTCACAGGGGTATTCTGTGATGGATGCTTCACCGGGAAGTATCCTCTGCCGGTATCGGAACATCATGCCAAAAATTATTTTGAACAAAACCGCGCTTGAAGAGCGAGGGAGGAGAGGAACATGGAAAAGAAAGAACTTCTGTACGAAGGAAAGGCTAAACGTGTCTATTGTACGGACGATTCCGAAAAACTCATCGTCAGCTACAAGGATGACGCCACGGCGTTCAACGGTCTGAAAAAGGGCAGTATCGCGGGCAAGGGCATTGTCAATAACCGTATGAGCAATCTTCTCATGAGCAGGCTGGAACAGGCAGGCATCCCCACTCACTTTATCGAAGAGCTGAACGAACGCGAAACGCTCGTGCGCCGTGTCTCCATCGTGCCGTTGGAAGTCGTTGTCCGCAATATCTCTGCAGGATCATTCTCTCGACTGTACGGTGTGGAGGAAGGTATACGTTTTGCTAAGCCAGTTATAGAGTTCTGCTATAAAAACGATGCTCTGAAAGATCCCCTCATCTGTTCCAGCGCCGCTGAAGCTTTGGGACTGGCTTCAGATGAAGAGATCATGAGCATAAAGAGCTACGCGCAGAGGGTAAACATCTGGCTCCAGCAATTCTGGAATAAACGTGGGGTGACTCTTGTGGACTTCAAGCTGGAGTTCGGACGAACTGCTGATGGATTGCTCATTCTCGCAGATGAAATAAGCCCGGATACCTGTCGGCTCTGGGATTCGTCTACCCAAGAAAAGCTCGACAAGGATCGCTTCCGTCGTGATCTGGGCAGAGTAGAGGAGGCCTATCAGGAAATCATGAGACGAGTTTTGGAGACCTTCTAATGTCGGCGGAAGCTCTTGTAGCTGATGCCGTACTTCTTCATACGAAGGGCCATGACCCGTTCGGTCAGGCCAAGAGCCTGTGCGGCATGCCCCATATGGCCTTCATAGCGTGTCAGAGCTTCAGAAATACAGGCACGCTCCAGTTCATCCAGACGTTCTTGCAGAGTACCGGATGCCATGAATGGAACGGGGGTATCCTTTTTCGCTCCGGTATGGGCAGGGCAATGGATGCTATGGAGTTCTCCGGGAAGATGTTGGGGCAGAATAAGTCCTTCCTGACCAACAAGGAGAACGGCTCGTTCTATGACGTTTTCCAATTCGCGGATATTGCCCGGCCAGTCGTATCGCTGGAGCATATCCATAACGGTAAGCGAAAGACGTATGCCATGCCGTTTGCTGGCCGTGGCGTACTTGTCGACGAAATGAACGGCAAGAGGCTGGATGTCGTTCTGCCTCTCCCGGAGAGACGGCATATGGATGGGAAAGACATTGAGACGATAGTACAGATCACGCCGGAACGTGCCCTCTTCTACCATGTGCAGAAGGCTTCGGTTCGTTGCCGTGATGATGCGAACGTCGACAGCTATGCTGGTCATGCCACCAAGTCTTTCAAAGCTGCGTTCCTGAAGGACTCGCAGCAGTTTGGCCTGGGTAAGCAGAGAAAGTTCGCCCACCTCGTCAAGGAACAGGGTGCCGCCATCGGCCAGCTCGAAGCGCCCCTTTCGTATGCCGTACGCGCCGGTGAACGCCCCTTTCTCATGGCCGAACAGTTCGCTTTCGATCAGATTTTCCGGCAGAGCCGCACAGTTCAGGGATATGAACGGACCATTCCCGCGAGAGCTGGAGGCATGGATGGCACGAGCCGCCAGTTCTTTACCCGTCCCGCTTTCGCCATGCAGGAATACCGTGGTGGAAGAGTCGGCGACCTGAGCTATCTGTTCATAAACCATGCGCATAGCTTCGGAGTTTCCCACAAAGCCGCGAGGACGGAGCGGAAGCTCAGACTCACAGAGGTATTTATCCTCGCGAGCCTCCATGCGTTCCTCCATGACCTTCTGCCTGACCTTTGCGGCACGAGCTATCATCGAAGCGATGATGGAAAGCAGGCGCTCATCTTCTTCAAGGGTGACGGAGTCTGTGAAAATGCGGTCTACAGAAAGCGCGCCAAGAACTTCGTCCTCAAGCTTTATAGGGACGCAGATGAACGAGATACTGTCTTTCTGGAGATTTCTGGAGCGGGTCCGGTTCAGAAATATGGGACTGCTGGAAACGTTGGATACCACCATGGGGTGTCCGCTCTGGATGACACGCCCGGTGACACCTTCTCCCGGGGCATAGTGCCCGCGCTGCATTTCAAGCGGCTTCAGGCCATAGGCGGTCTCAAGATGGATCTCGCCGGTATGGGGCGACACCAGCGTGATCATGCCCCTCATCATGTGCATGTACTGCGCCATGAGAGCCAGACAGGCATCCAGGGTATGCCCGATATCGTTAGAGCAGTCGAGAACCTGCGCAAGCTCAAAAAGCAGGCGGAGTTCACCGGTATTTTCACGCCGTTCCGGAGGCAAGGAGGATGAGTCGTGCAGAGGCAGACAGTCTGCAGGCCGGGAAACCGGCGGCAAAAACAAGGAGGGGATTCTGGATGATTCTTCGTCGTTCATGGGCGAAGCATACTTCCTGATTTTCTGTTTGCCAAGTTAATAGAACGGGTTGTGGAATTTTTTTGTTTTCTTGCCGGGGTATGGCGAATCTAAGGAGGATATATATGGCCAGAAAAACCAGATTCATTTTCATCACGGGTGGAGTTCTTTCCTCTCTCGGCAAAGGGCTTGCTGCGGCGTCTCTTGGTGCCGTGCTCAAGGCTCGCGGCCTTGCCGTAACCATCCAGAAACTCGATCCCTACCTCAACATCGATCCGGGTACGCTGAATCCGTTCCAGCATGGTGAAGTTTTTGTGACCGACGATGGGGTAGAGTCGGATCTCGACCTCGGACATTATGAACGCTATCTCGACCTCTCGCTTTCCAGAATCAATACCACGACAGCAGGACGCATCTACGAAAGCGTTCTCAACCGGGAACGCCGTGGAGAATATGGCGGCGGTACGGTTCAGGTCATTCCCCATATCACGGATGAAATAAAGAGAAGCATACTCAGCATAGGGCAAGGGGAAGATGCGCCCGATGTGGCTCTTGTAGAAATAGGAGGAACCGTAGGCGACATTGAAGGCTTACCTTTTCTTGAAGCCATTCGTCAGCTTCGTGCCGAGCTGGGGAGGGACAACTGTCTGAATATCCACCTTTCCTACGTTCCCTATATCTCTGCCGCTGGTGAATATAAAACTAAGCCTACCCAGCACAGCACCAAAGCCCTGCTGAGCATAGGTATACAGCCTGACATCATACTCTGTCGCTGCGAAAAGCCGCTGCCTGTTGAACTGAAAAATAAAATAGCCCTTTTCTGCAACGTAGACAAAGATGCAGTGTTTACATCGGTAGATGTAAAAAACATTTATGAAGTTCCGCTTAAGTTCTATGAAGAAGGTCTCGACATCAAAGTTGCCATGCTTCTCCAGTTACCGGCTCGTCATGCTGATTTGTCCGGTTGGCGTAAACTCATGAGTGATTTTGAGGAAAGTTCCAAGCGAAGCATTACCATTGCCATTATTGGCAAGTATGTAGAACTTAAAGAATCCTACAAAAGTCTGCATGAAGCCTTGGTACACGCAGGGACAGCAAATCTGACGACGCTCAACCTCAGATACGTAAATGCTGAAGAAATTACGCCGGACAATGTGGACACATTATTGAAAGGTTGTCAGGGTATCCTTGTTCCCGGCGGATTCGGTTATCGCGGAGTAGAGGGCAAAATAGAAGCGATCCGTTTTGCCAGGGAGAAACGGATCCCCTTTTTCGGGATCTGTCTCGGCATGCAATGTGCCGTTATTGAATTCGCTCGTCATGTCGCTGGGTTAGCTCATGCTAACTCTCAGGAGTTCTCTCAGCAGAACGACCAGAACGTCATCCATCTCATGACGGAATGGTATGATTATCGTAAAAAGAATATCGAGGTTCGTGATGAAAACAGTGCGCTGGGGGGAACGCTCCGCTTGGGAGCCTATCCATGTCATCTCCGCCCCGGCACCCTCGCGGATAAAGCCTATAAGCAGGCGGATATCTTTGAGAGGCATCGCCACCGTTTTGAATTCAACAACATGTTCCGTGATATCCTGACAGAAAAAGGCCTTGTCATCTCTGGAACATCCCCTGATGACGTTCTCGTCGAGATCGTGGAGCTTGCTGATCACCCGTGGTTTCTGGGATGCCAGTTCCACCCCGAGTTCAAATCGCGTCCTATGCGCCCCCATCCTCTGTTCAATGCTTTTGTCAAGGCGTCCATACAGTGTGGATATAGCGTCTCAGAAAGCTCATAACTGCTAAAAAACAACTACGAGATCATCTGAAAATAGTGACTATGCCCCTCCTCGGAAAGAACCATAAATCTTTCCGAGGAGGGGTTTGTATTCATAGCTCATCGGTAGGTGATCAATCAAAATTTTCTTGTCTTCTATAAGAAAATGCCAATCCCCAAGGGAAAGTAAAGATGCTATTTGAAATGAAACTCTTTAAAATGAGGTAATGAAATGAAAGAGTTAACTAATACTCAAAAAAAAATTTGGCATTTCTCCAGGCAGGTTTCTCTCAAAGAGAAATCTCGTCAAAACTTGAGATTACATTGGGAACTCTCTATATACACTTAAGTGCATTAATGAAGATCTATAATGCAAAAAACAGGATAAACCTACTTTATAAAACATTTCACGGCAAGACAATAAATTACTCTAAACTAAATCTTACATCTAGAGACATTCAAATTATAAATCATCTTCTTGTCGGAGAAACATCAAAGAATATTGCAAATAAAATTAGTATAAGCTTTTATTGTGTTAGACGCCATAAAGAAGATATGCTAATTCGTAACAACTGCAGGACTATTATCGAATTAATTTCAAAACTTTATAGCAAAAATGAGTAGAAACAAAAAACATAAAAGCAATAAAAGAAAGACCTTATGTAGAGAAAAATTACATTACAACTCTATTCTCAGCATTAGCGAGCTTTCAAAAGCCCTACGCCTTGACCGAAGAACCATCGAAGAGATAGCCTATGGCTTAGGCGGTAGGCGTTTTGGGAACCGCTGGAGGTTTCATTGGGGCACAGTAGTGGAGTATTTCAGAAATGCCGACACTGAGACCGGACAAAGGAAATTGCTGGATGGCGCGAGTCATCCTCGATGGAAAGCAAGTAGCGTGCAAGATGTTCCTATCGGGAAAGAAGCACGGAAAATACTGGCGCGAAGCAAAAGAATGGGAGGAAGCGGAGAAGGAACGAATTTTGACTGGGATCAAGACCCGCACGGAATTAGAAATTCTTATTTCATGGGTCGAGAACTACCTGGATTATGCTCAGCGGCACACGGGTGAAAAAACCTACGCCGAAAAGAAACTGGTCATGAAGGATTTCCTTGCCTTTTGTAGCGAGGATAACATCGAGTCGATACTCGAAATGACCACACCTGTATTCTTCAAGTTTCTGTCGGTCATACATGACGACAGAGGTGCAAAGGTTGCCAACAAGCACCGCAAGAACCTTATGGCGGCATGGTCCTGGGGCGTTCACTATTTTGATGGATTCCCACAGGTCATATGTCCGATTGAGCGGATTAAACCCTTTCCAGAGGACAAGAGCGAACGATACGTTCCATCCGACGAAGACTTTATCAAAGTGCTTCAGGTGGTAACAGGGCAGGATCTTGTTATGCTGCTGACCTTTTTCTACACGGGAGCGCGGCGTGGTGAAGTCTTCCGCCTGACTTGGGATGACGTGAATCTTACTGAAGGAAGGATTCGCTTGACCGACCATAAAACGCGTTCACAGGAAGAACGGGTGCGCTGGCTTCGGATCCATCCTGAACTGGTTCAGCTTCTGCTCTGGTGGAAAGAAAACCGCCCGTGCAAGGTGGACAACGTCTTCATGCAGACCCAGTGCGAAAGTAGTTTAGGGCAGCCGTTCACTCAGCGGATGCACTTCATGAAGCAGATCTGCGAAAAGGCTGGCGTGAAACCTTTCGGCTTCCACGCTATCAGGCATAAAAGTGCGGCAATCGCTTACGAGGGATCGGGCTTGAATGCCGCTCAGATTCTGATGGGACATTCTCGCGCTACTACGACTGATCGGTATGTGAAGAGCGCGGGCCTGTACTCGAATCACTCGGAGATTCTGAATGCCTTGGAGAAGAGCAAGGTCGGCCAGTCTGTATGCGGATTGGTTAAAAACAAAATTCCCCAGGAATCGTACTCCTGAGGAATTTGTAACCCAAGTTTTGTAACCCGGATTCGTATAACCAATTACCTAGCTGTAACCGATTGAAATATTTGGCGTCCCCAAGGGGATTTGAACCCCTGTTGACGGCGTGAAAGGCCGCTGTCCTGGGCCGACTAGACGATGGGGACACATTGTGTGTTGGTGTTTATTGCCAGAATCCTGTGTCGTCGTCAAGTGTTTTTTCGTGGTCGTCGTGTTTTTTTCGTTTTTTACTGGCTTTTTCGAAGTCGTCCCAGCTTTGCGGGTCACGGCGCTGCCACACGCCCTCGTCGAACATCATGCGCTCGATCGTAGCCGCAGCCTTTTCCAGTCCTGCCCCTGTGAGCGCAGAAACAGGGATGGCGTCTGGTCTGTCGAGCAGGAGCGCTACACGATCCCCCGTAGGGACACAGTCCCACTTGTTCATGAGAGTGATACGCGGGACGCTTTGCAGCTCCATTTCCGCCAGTATCCGTTCCACGGATTCCATCTGCTGGTCCCGTTCCGGATGTGAGGCATCCACGACATGGATGAGGAGGTCGGCGGCCTCCAGTTCTTCCAGTGTGGCGCGGAAGGCTTCCGTCAGTTCTTTCGGCAGGCTGCGGATGAAGCCCACGGTGTCGGCCAGCACCAGTTCGCGTTCTCTGGGGAAGCGCAGGCGGCGGGTCGTAGGGTCGAGCGTGGCAAAAAGTTTGTTCTCTGCCAGAACATCGGCTTTGGTGAGCGTGTTGAGCAGCGTGGATTTTCCGGCGTTGGTATAGCCTACCAGCGCGGCGAGGGGCAGCCCCTGACGCGCTCTTCGTGCCCGGGTATGGAAACGCTGACGCCGCAGTTCTTCAAGATCCTTCCGGATGCGGGTGATGCGTTCACGGATGCGGCGGCGGTCGAGTTCCAGCTTGGTCTCGCCGCGGCCTTTGTTGCCGAAGATACCACCCGCAAGTCTGTCCATGGAGCGGCGGCTCCCCACAAGGCGTGGGAGCGAATACTGGAGCTGAGCCATCTCGACCTGAAGTTTGCCCGCCTTGGTGACAGCGTGTTTCGCAAAAATATCGAGGATGAGCTGCGTGCGGTCCATCACCTTTCGTTCGGTCAGTTCGGACAGGCTGTTGAGCTGTGCCGGGCTGAGTTCGCCGTCGAAAATGATAAGGGACGCCTGCCCCTGAAGAGCCAGCACCTCCAGTTCTGCCAGTTTCATTTTACCAAGTATATGACGGGGATGGATGGTGGCTACGCGCTGTATCATGGAGCCGGTGACGTTCACGCCTGCCGTGCGCGCCAGCTCGGCCAGTTCGGCAAGATGGCGCTCCTGAACGGGGCGCGGATCCGCCGCCACGGAAACGAGCACGGCCCGAACGGCATCCGCATCTGCGCCGGTGCTGACGGCATCGTCCACCACACGGCCGAATTCTTCTTCCAGATGTTCGGCCTGCCGGGTGAAGTCGATGTCTACTCTGTCCCACGGCAGAAGTTCGCCGGTGCTATAGCTGGAATCCTCTTTTCCCGGTTCGGGCGG
>JAFWYI010000119.1 GCA_017522745.1 Mailhella sp. | reverse complement strand
TGTAGTACTTACCGGAAGGCTGAGCCACACGAACGGTGTGGAAATGAGCCACGCCGGGGAACTTTTCGGGCTGGTCGCAGTAACGGCCGATAACGCCGCCGCCGTAACCGAACACACCGACGATGCCGCCGTGCTTCCAGTGGGTTTCTTTGTCTTCATAAGACAGTTCCATGATGCCAAGCAGATCCTCGGGGGAGTCGCTGGGAATCTGGTAGTCAAGACCCTGAGCGTTCTGAGCGCGGCTTTCGGCAAGCTGCTTGATATCAGAAACAAAGCTGGGCCAAGGACCGGATTCGAGCTGGTCCAGCAGGGGAGTTGCATGTTTCGCCATTGCCTTACCTCCACATGGTTAATTATGGGTCTGCCGTTCCGCTGGTTTTTAAAGCGAGAAAAATCCTCGCTCTCGCAGAGCGGCCCCTAGTACACTTGGTCAAGGTCGCAGTGTGCTACGGGCACAGAAAAAACCGACCTTACAATGTGTAATCACATCCCTATCGTATTTTCAAGATAAGCACAATAGGTCTGAAGCTGTTCACAAGCTGAAGGGGAGCGGGGAAGGGAAACTAGGCAGAAACCCCTCGGATATCGTGAAGTTTTGGCAGGTTTTGGGGCAAAAATTTTTTTTCAACGCATTTTTTTGCTTTTTTGAATGAAAGGGGTTTTCAAATGGCGCGAAGTCGGTAAAGAGGGATACGATGATAACATATTGGTTTTTATAAAAAATCATAAATATCGAGAATGAAGTCCACTAGAGAGCGAAAGGGAAAATGTCAAAAGAAAAAAGTAACAATGTTTGCTTTTGTGATGTTTTTATTTGCGAAGCCGAAGATTCTTTTCCGGCTCCGGATAATTTCATCGAACCAATACTTTATTTTTCCTCAGCGAACAGCTAGGATATGTTTTCCTTTTTCAAATAATGTTTTTGAGCCTTACTGGTTTTCGGAGGTACGATGATCCTTTTTAAAAAAAGTTCCGAACGCAGCCTTCATCTTGAAGAAAGAGCTGAACCCCAGCTCTACCGCGAGCTTTTTCCCTATACGAAGATAGGACGCATAGGTTTTGACGATACTATCATCGCTCCGCGTCCTGCCGATCCCTGCTTCATCACCGATACGACCTTCAGAGACGGTCAGCAGGCCCGGCCTCCGTATACCGTGCAGCAGATAGCGAAGATCTTCGACCTGCTCCATAAGCTGGGCGGCAAGAGTGGTCTCATCCAGGCTACGGAATTTTTCATGTACTCCGCCAAGGATCGCAAGGCCATCGAAACCTGCCGTGCCCGCGGCTATCGCTTCCCCCGTGTCACCGGCTGGATCCGGGCCAATGAGAACGACCTCCGCATCGCACGCGACATGGAATTCGACGAAGTGGGCATGCTCACCAGCGTGTCGGACTATCATCTCTACCTTAAATTAGGGAAGACCCGTCAGAAGGCTATGGACGACTACCTGCGCCTCATCGAGAAGGCGCTGGAGTGGGGCATCGTGCCGCGCTGCCACTTTGAGGATATCACCCGTGCGGATATCCACGGCTTCTGCCTGCCGTTCGCGGCTCGCCTCATGGAACTTTCCCAGCAGGCGAACATGCCGGTGAAGATCCGCCTCTGCGACACCATGGGTTTTGGCGTTCCGTATGCCGGTGCCGCGCTTCCTCGCTCGGTGCAGGGCATAGTCCGGGCGTTCACCGACGAGGCGGGGGTGCCCGGTCAGTGGCTGGAATGGCATGGTCACAACGACTTCCACAAGGTTCTCGTGAACGGCGTGACGGCGTGGCTCTACGGTTGTGCCGCGGTGAACGGTGCCCTGCTGGGCTTTGGCGAACGCACGGGCAACACTCCTGTGGAAGCGCTGGTGATGGAATACATTTCCCTCACGGGCAACGATGATGCCGCAGATACGACGGCCATCGCGGAGATCGCCGACTTCTTCGAACGCGAACTGGAATATGTCATCCCGCCGAACTATCCTTTCGTGGGCCGCGATTTCAACGCTACCAGCGCGGGCGTCCACGTGGACGGTCTTGCCAAGAACGAAGAGATCTACAATATCTTCGACACCGCCAAGATACTCGGTCGTCCTGTGCCCATCATCATCACCGACAAGTCCGGTCGTGCCGGCGTGGCCTACTGGATCAACAATAACCTCGATCTGCCCGAAGAACGCAAGGTCACCAAGAAGCATCCTGCCGTGGGCCTTATCTATAATGATATCATGCAGGCGTACGAGGCCGGCCGCAACACGTCCTTCTCCAATAAGGAGATGATGACGCTGGTGAAGCATCACATGCCGGAACTCTTCGTTTCCGAGCTGGAAAAGCTCAAGAGGATGGCCAGCCGCCTTGCTTCGGGCATCATGGCCCGCATGGCGCAGACCTGTCGCGGCGCTCACGGGCACGTGGAACAGTGCGAAGCCATGCAGGAATACGCCGACCATTATCCGTACATCCAGTTCATCCAGCTTACGGATGCGCAGGGCAAACTGGTACAGGCGGTGGTCACTGACGAGGCCAACGCTCCCAAGTACGGCCATCTGCCCAATCCCGGCTACGATTACTCTGATCGCGGTTGGTTCAAGGAACCCATGCGTGATGGCGAACTCCACGTGACGGATGTCTACCAGTCGCAGTACACTGGTGCGCTCATCCTTTCCGTGTCTCAGGCTGTGACGGACG
>JAFWYI010000118.1 GCA_017522745.1 Mailhella sp. | reverse complement strand
GGTCGCTGGGCAATTTCGTTTCCGGCCAGCGCACCCTGCCGCGCGAGCGCACTGTCATCGCCGCTGTGGATATCGAACTGGACGGCGCGGGGGAATGCCGCGTCCTGCAGGCCGGAGTCGTTCCTGCCGCCGTGCTCAAAGTCCCGGTGAAGGGCAGGGAGGCCGCGAACGGCTTCGTCATCGTGCCCGCCGGCATGGAGAACGCCAGACCGGAAGCCGAGGCGAAGAGGGCCGCTTCCATCCATAAGGATGTGCTGAAATTCCTGAAGATATCGGGACAGTCGCGTTCCGACGGATTCTGGAACGTGCCGCAGGCGGAATGAGGCTAAACACGGAGAAAAAAGAAGGGAGGGCCCGGAGGGTCTCCCTTTTTTCGTTTAACCAAAAAAGCCCGCTGCATGACTCATCATGTAGCGGGCGGGGTGAATACTTTAGATAGGAGGTTTTCTAGGCAGCGCGGGGTCGTCTAGGGTTAGTTTCGTGGGGTGTCTGCATAGCTGTGTCTTTAGAGAGACTAAGGCTCAGTTTCTTGCGACTAAAGGTCGACTCTTTCTGACTCTTGAGGGTATCAAGCCAGTCGGCCCACTCCTGCATCATCGTAA
The DNA here is from genome assembly GCA_017522745.1 of Mailhella sp. Classification (GTDB taxonomy): domain Bacteria; phylum Desulfobacterota; class Desulfovibrionia; order Desulfovibrionales; family Desulfovibrionaceae; genus Mailhella. The sequence continues at coordinate 3,093 of JAFWYI010000118.1, read as the reverse complement.
TTCGCTCCGGCATATAGCGTGCACGGTTATACGCGGCGCGAATGGCATTTTTCTCTTCGTGGGCAAGCTGAGCCTCAATAACGTCAGGACGATAGCCAAGTTCATTGAGTAATGTTGAGGCCATGGCTCGGAACCCATGAATACACATCTTATCTTTGGAGTAACCCATACGGCGCAAGGCGTTCAGTAGGCCAACATCGGTAAGACACCGAGTGTTCGACATACAAGAAGGGAACAACAGTTCTCCCTCTCCGGTGAACCGATGAAGTTCGCGTAGCAGTTTTTCAACCTGACGAGAGAGCGGGACCACGTGCTCCTTACGCATCTTCATGCGAGAGGCAGGAATGGTCCAGATATGCTTTTCGAAGTCAAACTCTTTCCAGAGGGCTCCACGAAGTTCGTTGGAGCGCACGAACACATAGGGCATAAGGCGCAACGCATAGCAGGTGGTGATATCTCCGCCATAGTTATCAATATCAAGAAGAAGATGCCTGACTTCCTCCGGATCGGTAATAGCGGTACGATGCCCTTTGACCGCACGCCGGGAGAGTGAGCGGGTTAATCCGTAAGAAATATAATTCTTGGTGTATCCCACATCGGCGGCATATCGACAAACTTCGTCTATGATTCCTGCAACTCGTCTAGGCATATCGGAAGTTCCAGTCTGTTCAATTGCTAGAAGAACTTTCACAAAGTCGGGACGAGAAAGCTCAGAAATCGGCTTATTACCGATTTGAGAGAAAACATGCTTGGCAAGTCGTTGCATCTTTACCTGTCGAGTATTGTCGCTCTGTCCCGTCGTTCTACGTTCATGCCATTCTCGAGCCACTGCTTCAAAAGTGCGAGCCCTGACGGTCGTCTCATGCTCAGCTTGCTCATTCTTCCACTTCTTCTCGTCATTGGGATCGAGGCCCTGTGCAAGCAGTCCTTTTACTCGGGTGCGCTCCTCTCGTGCCGTTTTAAGGCTTACTGCAGGATATTCGCCGATGGTGAACTGTTTGTCCTTACCTTTTTCTCGCCAGAGGACTCGTCAGATTTTCTTGCCTGTCGGCAGGATGAAAAGATAGAGCTTGTCGCCATCGCAAAGTTTCTGCACTCCTCCTGAGGGCTTGGTCTTTTTGATGGTGTTATCGGAAAGTCGGTTGATCCCTTGCATGGACATCTCCCTAATGCATTGTGATAATAGTAAATCCCATCGAAATTCAGGTATGGCGCGCTTCATACCCATCTCATCAGGACCTCGATACCTGACGTCATACCTGAAGTTGACGTAAATTCACAAACTAAACATGAGATTACGCGGGAGTCTGAATGCTTAAAAAAGTGAAGCCCCGCAAGGCCTTATGAGCTTTGCGGGGCTTTCTGAGATTTTTTTCTGGTGGACCCTGTAGGACTTGAACCTACGACAATCCGGTTATGAGCCGGGGGCTCTACCAACTGAGCTAAGGGTCCATCGGCTGATAAATATGCCCTGATTCACGGCATTTTGCAAGCGGAAAGATGGGGCAGAAGCCACTTCTGTTCCGCGAAGTTCCTACATGTCAGCCAGCATACGTTCGATGAAACGCGACTTGAGTTGTTTCTGGGCGAGGGTACGCTTCACGGCGGGCATTTTGAGGATGGCGCCCAGCATGCCGCCCAGCAGACGGTGGCTGAAAAGTACCTTGTTATCGAAGATGAGGTCCTGCAGGGTCCCGCGTTCCGTAGCCATGACCACAGTGCGATGCGCCGTATTCAGCGGCGTGATGGCACGGTCCGGTCTGGGAACGAGCGTCATAGCGCCGTGGGAACATCCACGGGTACAGACGCCGCATCCGAGGCAGATATCGGCATTGAAGTCGATCCGCCGTGAGCCGTCTTCGTTTTTCACCAATGTCAGCGCCTCCACAGGGCAGATCCTTGCGCAGCGGCCGCATTTCACGCAGGTGTCGTCGTTGATCTGCATGATGAAGTTGGAATGAAGGGTCTGCGTCATCTGGAAGCGTTTTACTGCCGCAAGGGCTTCACAGCAGCAGCCGCAGCAGTTGCAGATGAAGTTCACGCCTTCGCGCACGTTTTCACCGAACTGGACGAGATTGTGTTCCCACGCCTGATGCAGGAGTTCAAGACATTCGGTTTTGCTCACTTCCCGGGCATGCCCATGCCTGATGAGCGAACCCGCCGTGGAGTTGAATGTCATGCAGATATCCATGGGGGCGTCACAGGCCTGACCGATGTGCGACTTCTTGTGCCGGCAATAGCACATGCTGATGCCGCGGTGTGTGGCGGTTTCGATGACGTGAGTGGCGCGTTCCCAGTCCAGGATCTCCATGGCGTAGGGTTCTTTCACCGTGGGCTCCTGAACGAAGATACGCCCGAGCCCGGTATCGCCGGTCACGAAAAGCTCTCGCATGAAGTCTTCTTCCACAGAGATGTACTGGTGGAAGAGTTCAGAGAGCGCCTTCTGGTCCACATCGTGGCGTACTCGCATCAAGGCGAATTCGAAGAAGCCCGCCATAGGAGGCGGCAGGCAGAAGCGCTGTTCTCCCTTTACTTCGAGGTCGACGAGCATGGCGCGGTCGGCAAGATCGTCGAGAACTCTGCGGGCTTCACTTTCAGATATTTTCCAGATATCAGCGGCTTCTTTCGCTGTGAAGGGCTTGATAGGCATCTGCGCGACGAGGTCTGCTTCTTTTTCCGTGAAGAGCATCTTCAGGATGGAGTAAAGCGTTTTCGACTCGGGAGCGCCTTGGGGAAAACGGTTCAGTCGTTCTATCATCCGCCCATAGGCAGATTGTTTTTCCAGCATGAGATGATGGCCCACTTCGTTACTCCTGGTTGTACGGTGGCATATCTTTCGCTAACAGTAGCGCGATGTATGAAAACATCAAGAGCAGGATGGGACAAAAAGCATGAGAAAAACGCCGGGCGTGTTCATTCCCGGCGTTTTCGAAGGTCTTGGAGAATGGTGATCAGTGGTCGTTGCGTGCGGCAGCCACGATAACGCTGATAAGGAACCAGAAGCAGGCAACGAGGATGATAGTCGCGCCAGTGGCGGTCCCCATCCATGGCTGTACGGAAAGAGCAAGGCCTGCAACGGCAGAAAGCAGGCTC
>JAFWYI010000009.1 GCA_017522745.1 Mailhella sp. | reverse complement strand
TTCCTGTTTAGCTGAAGTCTTCACGTAAGATGCCCAGACGGGATACCCGGTAGGTCATCATGCGAGGAGAAACGCAGAGTTCTCGTCCTGCGGCGGAAAGATTGCCTCCGTTCCGCCGCAGTGCCTCTATGAGCAGTTCACGCTCATACTGCTGCAGGCTTTCGCTAAGAGGGCGTATGCTTTCTTCTTTTTCCTTCTCTGTGGAAGGCAGGACGAAAAGCGGATCTTCTTTTTCTTCTTTTGTCAGCTCAGGAGGCAGGTGCCAGTTTCGTATGATTTCGCTGTCTCCGGCGGTCAGTACCGCACGCTCTATGCAGTTCTCCAATTCCCGCACATTGCCCGGCCAGTGCCAGTCCATGAGAGCCTTTCTGGCAGGGGAAGAGAGCCTTTTGATATTCTTCCGATATTTCGCATTGAACCGATTAATGAAATGTTCTGCCAGAAGAAGGATGTCCTCCTGGCGGCGACACAGCTCCGGTACGAAGATGGGGAAGATATTCAAACGATAATACAGGTCTTCGCGAAATCTGCCTTCCTTCATGAGCTGTTCAAGGTCGCGGCTTGTGGCGGCAAGGAATCGTACATCAGAATGCAGTTCCCGGTTGCTCCCTACTCGGGAGAACGTGCGTTCCTGAAGAAACCGTAGGAGCTTTACCTGGACTTGTGGCGACAGGTCTCCGATCTCGTCAAGAAAGAGCGTTCCACCATCGGCCTCTTCGGCTCTGCCTACGCGACGGGAGACCGCCCCCGTGAACGCGCCTTTTTCGTGGCCGAAAAGCTCGCTTTCTACCAATTCTTCCGGCAGTGCGGCACAGTTCAGGGAAATAAACGGCTTATCCCTGCGGGACGATTGAGCTACGATGGCTTTTGCTACCAGCTCCTTGCCCGTTCCGGAAGCGCCTCGGATAAGAACAGTGGCGTCCGAGGAGGCCACTAAGCGTATCTGCTCCGCTATCAGCCGCATTTCCTTGCACTGCCCCACCATACCTTCAGGTTCGCTGATAAGAAGGCGGAGCTTCCGGTTTTCCTCTTCCAGAGCCGCTCTTTCTTCCTTTTCCCTGAGCAGAAGAAAGGCCGCATCAGCCGCAACGTTTCCCACTGTTTCCAGAAATGCGGCATCCTGTTCCAGATCCGGATCCGAACCTATGTTTTCTCCCCGTCCATTGTTTATGCTGCGGTCGGCACTCAAGGTTCCTATGACTGCATCCTTATGAAAAAGGGGAACACAGATGAACGCTACGGCATCCGAAGCATGCCGTGAACGTGTACGATTGAGAAAGCGTTTGTCTTTCCTCACGTCGGGAATGATATGAGGGCGGCCTGTCTCTGCTACATGACCGACAATGCCTTCCCCCAGATGGTAATGCCCCAGCTTCTGTTCTGCCTCGTCCAGTCCGCAGGAAGCCTCGGCGACGAGCTCGTCGCCATAGCGCAGGGTCACCATGGCTCTTTCCATCCCCATCTCACGCGACAAGGCGGAAAGAAGACAATCGAGAATAGTCTGTACGTCCCGACTATGGACGACAGCGTTGCTTAATTCCCGGATGATCTGAAGCTCCTTGGAAAGCTGACTGGTGTTCATGCTTATGCCTTACATTTTTTGTAAAATACACCATAAGAGTGTGCTTACAGAATATGTAAAGTTTACTTTCATGATTTTCAAAAAATGTAAAGCTAAAATGTCCTTATTTTCTAACTGGTTGATGCTCAAGGGGTGGCACACTTCTTGCAATGGCGATTGAAAACTTATTTCCTGCGGGAGTATTCCATGCCTAAGCGTACAGACTTGAAACGCATCATGGTCATAGGCTCAGGGCCTATCGTCATAGGGCAGGCTTGCGAGTTCGATTACTCGGGAACTCAGGCTGTAAAGGCACTAAAAGAAGATGGCTGTGAAGTCATCCTTGTGAATTCCAACCCCGCCACCATCATGACAGACCCGGAACTGGCTGACCGGACGTATGTGGAACCTATAGAACCAGACACCGTGGCGGCTATCGTTCGTAAGGAAAGACCGGACGCCATACTGCCTACCCTTGGCGGTCAGACCGCGCTGAACACTGCCTTGGAGCTTGCCCGGATGGGGGTACTCGAAGAATGCGGAGTGGAACTCATCGGTGCCGATGCCGCCGTCATCGAAAAAGCCGAAAGTCGTGAGCTGTTCCGGGCAGCTATGGAACGTATCGGGCTTTCCGTTCCGAAAAGCGATATCGCCCATTCCTTGGACGACGTACGCCGCATCGCCGCCGAGCTGACCTTTCCGCTCATCATCCGGCCCGCCTTTACACTGGGCGGTTCCGGTGGCGGCATCGCCTACAATCAGGAAGATCTTGAATCCATCGCCTCTGCGGGGCTTGAGGCTTCCCCCTCGCATGAGGTGCTGATCGAGCAGTCGGTCCTGGGCTGGAAAGAAATAGAGATGGAAGTCATGCGCGACCGCAAGGATAACTGCGTCATCATCTGCTCTATCGAAAACCTTGATCCGATGGGCGTCCATACCGGAGATTCTGTGACCGTCGCCCCGGTACAGACGCTGACGGACCGGGAATACCAGAGAATACGCGATGCCTCTTTCGCTGTCATGCGGGAAATAGGTGTGGAAACAGGAGGTTCCAACGTGCAGTTCGGCCTGAATCCGCAGAATGGTGAGCTTGTCGTCATCGAAATGAATCCCCGTGTATCGCGTTCGTCGGCGCTGGCATCCAAGGCTACCGGCTTTCCCATTGCCAAAATTGCCGCCAAGCTGGCTCTTGGCTATACGCTGGACGAACTGCCCAATGACATCACCCGCGAGACCATGGCCAGTTTTGAGCCGGCCATCGATTACTGCGTGGTAAAGATCCCCCGTTTCTCCTTCGAAAAATTCTCCGCCGCCAAGGATGAACTCAATACCTCCATGAAGAGCGTAGGGGAGACCATGGCCATAGGCCGCAGCTTCAAGGAGGCCCTCCAGAAGGGCTTGCGTTCTCTGGAGATCGGAGCACCCGGCCTTGGTTCACGCTTTCGCGATCCTGTTCCGGGCAGAGAAGAACTGGAAGAGGCTCTCCGCGTGCCCAACTCGCGTCGTCTTTTTGCCTTACGCCATGCCGTGCTGGCCGGGATGAGCGTGGCCGAGATACACGAGCTCACCTCTATCGATCCCTGGTTCCTCGAACAGATACACGACATAACGGAGTTTGAAGCCTGCCTGCGGGATTTCGCCCTCGCCAATCCCATGGATGCCGATAATCCTGAACTGGCGGAACTTCTTCGGAAAGCCAAGGAGTATGGATTCTCGGATCGTCAGCTTGCGGAAATGTGGAAAAGGCCGGAATCCGATATAGCGGCTCTGCGCGAGGCCATGGGGATACGCCCCGTCTATTATCTTGTGGACACCTGTGCTGCGGAATTCGAAGCCTACACGCCATATTTTTATTCTACCTATGAAACGGGAGAAGAATTTGAAATCCATGCCCGGCGCAAGGTCGTCATCCTTGGCGGCGGCCCTAATCGCATAGGGCAGGGGATAGAGTTCGACTACTGCTGCTGTCAGGCGTCCTTTGCGTTGCGAGCCGAGGGGTGGGAAGCCATCATGGTGAATTCCAATCCCGAAACGGTATCCACTGATTACGACACGTCAGACCGCCTGTACTTCGAACCGCTCACGTTCGAGGATGTGTTGAACATCGTGCAGAAGGAAAAGCCCGACGGTGTCATCGTGCAGTTCGGCGGGCAGACGCCGCTGAACCTTGCCGTGCCTCTCCAGCGAGCCGGAGTGCCGATACTCGGTACCAGTCCCGACGCCATCGACAGGGCAGAAGACAGGGAGCGTTTCCAGACGCTCATACGAAAGCTGGGCCTGCTCCAGCCGAAAAATGGGATATGTACCTCACTGAGAGAGGCCGGAGAGGTGGCCGAACGCATTGGCTGGCCCATCATAGTCCGTCCCAGTTACGTCCTTGGCGGGCGCGCCATGCAGGTCTGCTATGGGCAGGCAGAGCTTGAGGAGTATTTCCGTTCTGTTGCCGGTTCGGAGATGTCGGAACATCCCATCCTTATCGACCAGTTTCTTGAAAATGCCATTGAAGTTGACGTCGATGCCCTTGCCGACGGAAAGGATGTCTATGTCGCCGGTATCATGGAGCATATCGAGGCGGCTGGCATTCACTCCGGAGACTCGGCGTGTTCTCTGCCGCCGTACTCGCTTTCTGCGGAGATCGTGGAAGAGATACATCGGCAGACCGTTGAACTGGCCCGTGAACTGCGCGTCATCGGTCTTATGAACGTGCAGTTCGCCGTGAAAGATGGCCTTGTCTTTATCCTAGAAGTGAATCCCCGAGCCTCTCGCACAGTTCCCTTCGTATCGAAAGCTACGGGAGTCCCCCTTCCTCGTCTTGCCACACAGGTCATGCTGGGCAGGACTCTTAAGGAGCTGGCCCCGTGGGCCATGAGGAAAGCGGGCTATTTCTGTGTGAAAGAGGCTGTTTTCCCGTTCAGGCGTTTTCCCGGCGTGGACATCCTCCTTGGGCCGGAAATGCGTTCCACGGGCGAAGTCATGGGTATAGCGCCCAGCTTCGATGAGGCTTTTCTCAAAAGCCAGATGGGTGCAGGGCAGGTATTGCCCAATGGGGGGACTGTCTTTCTTTCGGTGAACGACCGGGACAAATCCTCTGTCGTGCCCGTGGCCCGTTCCTACGCGGAACTGGGGTTCCGTCTTCTTGCCACACGCGGAACGGCTGCGATCCTCAAGGCTCATGGACTGGATGTGCAACTCGTTCCCAAGATCAGTGAAGGGCGTCCTAACATTCTGGACAGAATGAAAAACGGCGACGTGTCTCTTGTCATCAACACAGCGGAAGGCGGGAACACAACGGCAGATGCCCGTACCATACGGCAGGCTACCCTGCATCGCGGTATCCCTTTCACCACCACGATAGCCGGGGCCCGCGCCATCGCCCGCGCCATACACTATCAGCAGAAGGAAAACCTACGTGTGTCCTGCCTGCAAGACTACTATGAAGGAGGGATAGCATGAAGGCACTCCTTGTTCTTGAAGACGGCTTTACACTTCAGGGCCGTTCTTTTACTGGGCCTGTCGAGCTGACAGGCGGTGAGGTCATCTTCAACACCTCCATGACAGGCTATCAGGAAGTGCTGACCGATCCTTCCTATGCTGGTCAGATGGTCTGCCTTACCTATCCGCTCATCGGAAATTACGGCATCAACGAAGAGGATATGGAATCAGACCGCGTCCATTTGTCCGCTCTGCTGGTCAAAGAATGCTGTAAGCATCCTTCCAACTGGAGGTCGGCGGAAAGTCTGCCGGATTTCCTCATCCGTATGAACGTGCCCGGTATCGAAGGGCTGGATACACGCGCCCTTACCCTGCATCTGCGCCGGTACGGAGCTATGCGAGGATGCATCTCTACCAGCATATCCGATCCTGCCGAACTGGCAGAACGTGCAAAACAGCTCCCGACGATGGAAGGGCAGAATCTTGTCTATCGAGTCGCTCCTGCACGTCCTTACCGCTGGGATGAACGTGCGGGTCGGCCGTCTCATTGCCAGCTCGCCTCGGACGGCACCTACCTCTGGCCTGATGAAAAAAAACTCCGTGTCCTCGTCTACGATTTCGGCATTAAATGGAACATCCTGCGCCTGCTGGCGAAACAGGGCATGGAACTGCTCGTCGTCCCGCCTGCTTTCACCTTTGAACAGGCCTGCAAGGTCTCTCCCGATGCGGTGTTCCTTTCCAACGGCCCCGGCGATCCGGCGACATTGAAGAAGGAAATCGCAGAAATTGCCAGGCTGGCGGAACGTTTTCCCATCGCAGGAATCTGTCTGGGGCATCAGCTCCTTGGCCATGCGCTGGGAGGCACGACCATGAAGTTGAAGTTCGGGCATCACGGCGTCAATCATCCCGTAAAAGATCTGCGTACCGGACGGATCTATATAACGTCACAGAACCACGGATTCTGCGTCGTTCCTCCGGCTGGAATAGAAGCTCGTTTCGTCAATCTGAACGACGGCACTTTGGAAGGCTTCTGTCATCCTCAGAAACCGATCATGGCTGTTCAGCACCATCCTGAAGCAGCCGCAGGCCCCAGAGATGCGCAGGACTTTTTTCAGGAATTCAAGGACATGATCATTTCCCATCTTTCTCGCTGAGGTCCACCATGTCAAAAGTCATCATCCTCGATTTCGGTTCTCAGGTCACACAGCTCATAGCGCGCCGAGTACGGGAAGCCGGTATCTATTCCGAGATCCATCCCTACACGCTTACGGCCGGTCAGGTCAGAGTGCTTCAGCCGGATGCGCTCATCCTTTCCGGCGGTCCTGCCAGTGTGGGAGAGAAGGATGCTCCCCTCCTCGATCCCGAACTGCTGGAGCTGGATCTGCCTGTTCTGGGTATCTGTTACGGGATCCAGATACTGGCCTCTACGCTTGGCGGCGAACTCGCTCAAAGTGAAACGAGGGAATACGGCCCGGCCGATCTCGAAAAAACGGCGGACTGCCTGCTGTGGGAAGGACTGGAGAGCCTTTCTTCGGGCGGGCGTTCCCGAGTGTGGATGTCTCATGGCGACAAGGTCAAAACGCCCCCACCCGGATTCATCGCTACAGGCCGGACCGACACGCTGGATATAGCCGCCATGGCCTGTGAAGCGCGCCGGATCTATGCCGTACAGTTCCATCCGGAGGTGCATCATTCCAGAGAAGGAACGGCTATCCTGCGAAACTTTCTTTTTCGCGTGGCAGGGCTGAAACCGGATTGGAGCATGGCTTCCTTCATAGAGCGCATCACCGTACAGATCCGGGAGAAGGTCGGCCGGAAGCACGTTATCTGTGCACTTTCCGGCGGCGTCGACTCCACGGTGGTGGCGGTGCTTCTCCACAAGGCCATAGGTCGTCAGCTCCACTGCATCTTCGTGGACAACGGAGTATTGCGCAGCGGGGAAGCGCAGGAAGTCATGGGTTTCCTGAAGGAACACTTCGATCTTGACCTTACGCTCGTACAGGCATCTGAACTTTTTCTCCAGCGTCTTCGCAGGCTGGAAGACCCGGAGATGAAGAGAAAAACCATCGGACGAACGTTTATAGAAGTGTTTGAACGAGAAGCCGAGAAAATAAAGGATCAAGGACATGACGTGGCCTTTCTCGCCCAGGGAACGCTGTACCCTGATGTCATAGAATCCGTTTCCAGCAAAGGGCCGAGCGCCGTTATAAAAAGCCATCATAACGTAGGCGGTCTGCCGGAACATATGGATCTGGAACTTATCGAACCTCTGAGGGAGCTTTTCAAGGATGAAGTGCGGGCCGCCGGTGAACAGCTCGGGATTGCTCACGACATCCTCTGGCGACATCCGTTCCCCGGGCCAGGACTTGCCGTACGCATAGTAGGTGAAGTGACTCCGGAACGGCTCGACATCCTTCGCAGGGCAGATGCCGTCGTTCTTGAAGAACTGCGAAGCACCGGATGGTATGACAAGGTGTGGCAGGGCTTCGCCGTACTTCTTCCCCTGAAAACAGTGGGGGTCATGGGGGACGGACGAAGCTATGAGAGCGTTATCGCCCTTCGTGTCGTAGAAAGCGTGGACGCCATGACCGCAGACTGGTCTCGACTGCCTTACGAGGTACTGGCCCGCATATCGCATCGCATCATAAACGAGGTCAAAGGGGTGAACCGGGTGGTTTACGATATTTCCTCCAAACCTCCGTCGACTATCGA
>JAFWYI010000117.1 GCA_017522745.1 Mailhella sp. | reverse complement strand
GGCCTTGCCGCTACCGCCCATCTGCTGGCGAGCAAAGAAGATCCACACGCCGATGAGCAGGAGCATGGGGAACCACGAAACGAAGATGGACATGGCCAGCGGCGTTTCTTCGGGCTTCTTCACGTCGATGACGACGTTCTTGTCCTTGAGCTGCTGGACGAGCGAAGGGTCTTCGGGGGCGTAGGTGCTGTAGGTCTGGCCGTCGTGAGTGCCGACGGTGAGGTTTCTGTCTTCGATGACGACCCTGCTCACTTCTCCGTTCTGCACCTGCGACATGAACGTGCTGTAGGCAACGGTATTGCCGCTCTGCGTGACAGGTTCGTTGAACATGCTGAAGATGGATATCATCGCCACGGCGATGACGCTCCACAGCAGGATATTGCGGGTAAACTGATTCAAAGCTGCCTCCATGGCTGCTTGCAAGCGGATGCGTGAAATATGCCCGAAACGGGCAGGCCACAAGAATACATCGGATATCACAGGCGGACTACGCCGCCGTTTCAATGTTTTTTTATTTGTAATGCCTGTTCCGCGCTTTGACAATGATGAGAAGAGCCCTTTTAACACTATGAAATACTTTTTCTGCAAAAAACGTGCCTTTCGCTAAAAAAGGATGCACCTTCAGGAGGGTAGAACCTTTTTCACTGTGTCGAAGGTCCAGCCGGTATATCTGTAGATTTCATGAGAAAGTCTTCCTGCTTGCCAGAAGGAGGCCCCTGCGTTAGCATCAGCGGCGCACGGCGTTCATCGAATTTTATGGAGCTGTCCGTTCGCCGTTTTTTTCAGTTCGTTCCCCTTTTTCTGAAGTACGCTCATGTTCGTCGACGTCCATACTCATGTTTTTCATCCGCGTATAGCCGAAAAGGCAAAAATGCGCCTGCACGAGCACTATAGGCTTCCCTGCCGCTGCAAGGGGACGCCTGAAGATCTGCTCATGCGTGCCCAGCGCTGTGGCATCGACCATTGTGTGGCGCTCTGCGCGGCCACCAGCGCGGCGCAGGTCCAGCCGTGCAACGCGTATGCCGGGCATCTTCAGAACGCCTATCCTGAGATAACGGCTTTTGGCTCCATACACCCCGATTGCGAGGACTGGAAGGAACAGCTGGATAAACTTCGCACCTACGGAGTGCGAGGCATCAAGCTCCATCCCGACTTTCAGGGCTTCCGCTTGGATGATCCGAGGCTCCTTCCTATTTTCGAAGAGGCTCAGGACGATTTCGTGTTCCTTATCCACATAGGTGACACACTTCCGCCAGAACAGAATCCCTCCTGTCCATATAAGATGGCTAAGATTCTGGATAATTTTCCAGATATGCGCGTGATCGCGGCCCATTTCGGCGGTTATCGCCAGTGGGATCACTCGTTGGCGGCGCTTGTGGGAAGGAACGTATGGATGGATACGTCATCGTGCATGGACGAGATGACAGACGCCCAGCTTGCCGAAGTTCTGCGTCGTCATCCGCGGGACTATATCCTGTTCGGAACGGACTATCCCATCCGCGATCCGTGGCAGGAGATGCACGCGCTCCAGCGGAGAACGCGTTTCAGTTCTGCGGAAATGGACGAAGTCCTCAGCAATGGGGCGCATATCCTGTTCAGCTGATACAAGAAAAAGTAAGAGCTGTTTTACAGGCGGATTATCGAGTGATCCGTATACTTGCGATGCTGGGCAATAGCTTTTTTCAGGAAGCGATGAATGGGCTGTTCGTATTTTCGCGGGCATTTTATCATAGATTGATACGCAAGAAGCTCCTTCAGCGTTGGGAGTGCGAATCGTTTTTGGTAAAGTTTTTCGTTGAGCATGACAACATGACCATATCCACTAACGATTTTCATGGCACTTTTTTCTCGTATGAAATGTGTCTTGTTGGATTCATCCTTATAAAATCGTACATCATCGCTTTCAAAATATGAGACGTACGCTGACGGGACATATACAAGGGATACCGCATTAGGGTAAAGATACATCCAAACAAAGTCGCGACCATCAAGTTCATCGAAGTCGATCCATCGGTCTTCATGATCTTCTTCTAATGTTATAGTGGGGAAAAGAGTTATAACATTCATGAAGTTGTCGTCATCTATTGATTTCAGCCAGTACATATTCAGATTCCTTTTTTATTGTGAAGTAGAGAGTTTCCTTGTGGGCAGAAGTATAGTGACTCACTTCGGATTTTTGGTGTTTGTCAAATTCTCTGCAATATCCCGCGCCATATCCTGTATAAGGAGCGACTGCGCTTCCACCATCTTTTCCAGAGTGTTCCCGGCAGGGCGGCTGGCTACGACCTGACCGGAAGCAAGGATGGCTTTATTTTTCTGCAAGGTCCACACCGCATCCAGCGTCACCTCACCGTTCAGCGAGCCGTCAAGGCGACGCACGTCCAGCATGAGTTTGCTGTCTACCTGAGAGCCGGTCCGCAGCGGCACGGCGCAGTATCCCTGCGTGGCGAGCGTGTTGCACAGTACGCGGGAAACGCCGCGGCTCAGTTCTTCGCCCCAGCGGTCAAAGTCGCGTATGTTGATGTTGACACTGTCTTTGTCGCGGACCACGAGCTGTGGGCGGGACAGATATCCCGGAAGACTGACAGGCAGTACCCCGATGCGAGTTTCATGCATGGAACGCTGCTTGGGTTTCGGGGAAGTCAGAACGTAGTAGCGTACTTCTTCCGAAGGGCCCATGAGAGGCAGCGAGAAAGAGCAGCCAGTGAGAGAAAATGCCAGAAGCAGGGCGGCGATACGCGCTTTCATCAGTTGCTCCTTCCGAAGATGAGCGAGTTGGGTTTGATCTCAAGCAGAGTGGCAAGGTCGGAGAGCGACTGAGCGGCCTTGCGGAGGGAAAGCATGGTCTGGCTGAATTCCAGAACAGGCGCGGAATCTTCACTGAAGATGCTCCCGGCGTCGGAGGCGGTCTGTCGTACCTCAGCCATGGCACTGCGCGCTTCGGCCATAGCCCGGGAGGTGTCGCCCGCCATGGTCTCCACACTGTCGAGAGCCTTGTTCATGTGCCCCATGGTGAATTGCAGATCCTTTTTGGCGGTGGCGGCCAGCCCGGCGTATGCGGAGATGGCCTTGCCAGCATCGTCGCGCAAGGTGGAAAGCCCCTGGATCTGCTCGCGAGCGATATCGCTCGTCAGTTTCAGACTATCGACAAGGCCGGCAAGATCGAGCTTCTGGAACTGAGTACTCACGCTTTTCACACTACCCATCACGTCGTAGATGATTTCCTGGATGGGGATGTTTTCCAGAGTGTTGAGGGCGGCATCCAGAGGAGAGAGCTGGGTCGGTATCTCGGGAGAGCCCTTGTAGGGCCTGAGGGTCGCGATGTCCACTGGGACGGCGTTCTTCATGATATCCAGCTCCACGCAGAGCTGTCCGGTAAGGATGCTGGTGATGCCGAGCTTACCGCGCAGGCCCCGGTAGATGAGCTTGTTCAGTAATTCTGTATTCTCGAAGAGGTCGCGTTCCTTTCCGCCTTCGAGCAGGAGCGTGGCGGTGTTCTTCTCTATTTCGATGACGACAGGCGTCTGGAATCTGGCGCTGTCGAGTTCGGGCTGGATCTGTATAGAGCTTACCTTGCCGACGCGGATACCTTTGAAATAGACAGGTGACCCCTGGATGAGCCCCTTGAGCGAGGTCTTGAAATACAGAACGAAGGTGGGGTTCTTCGAACCAAGCGTGCCGGAGCCGAGGAGAAGGATAAGCGCAATGAGCAGGGCTATAGCGCCCAGCACGAAGGCCCCGATAAAGGTTTTCGTATTTCGTTCGGTCATTTATCTCCTCCATGCCCATGGCCTTTGCCGCGGGTCAGGAATTCCACCACATCGTCCGGGCCATGTCGGAGCAGATCATGCGGGTTGCCCCCGGCGATCATGGTCTTGGTCTTGGCATCAAGAAAAACAGAGTTGCTGGCGATGGCGAAAATGCTTGCCAGTTCATGAGTGACGACGACTACCGTCATGCCCAGCGTATCGCGGAGCTGGAGGATGAGTTCGTCGAGGCGGGCGGCACTCACAGGGTCGAGCCCGGCGGAAGGTTCATCGAAATAGACGACGTCGGGATCGAGAGCGAGAGCGCGGGCGAGGCCAGCGCGTTTTTTCATGCCGCAGCTGATCTCGGAGGGGTAGAAGTCCTCAAAACCGGCCAGTCCCACGAGGGCGAGCTTGAGGGAGGCCAGCTCCCGGATGTCGCGCGGAGAAAGGTCGGTGTAATATTCAAGAGGAAGCGCCACATTTTCTGCCAGTGTCCGGGAGGTCCACAACGCGCCGCTCTGGAACATCACGCCGGTGCGGCGCATGATGGCGTCCCGTTCTGCCGCTGAGGCGCCCCAGAAATCTTTCTCACCATACCACACTGTTCCGTGAGCAGGGGGATTCAGCCCCATGAGGACGCGGAGCAGGGAACTCTTGCCACAGCCGGATCCTCCCATGATGACGAAGATGTCGCCTTTGCCGATGCGGAAATCGAGCCCCTGCTGGATGATGCGGGAACCGTAGGCCACGGTGACATCATCCGCACGGACGGCCGTTTCGGTACGGTTCTGGATAGAGGGAGACGGTATGGTGCTGTTCATATGTCCACCACCGTGAAAATGATGGTGATGACGGACGTGGCGATGATGATGCCCACGATGGAGTTCACCACTGCGGCGGTAGTGGCATGGCCCACGGCCGCGGCGTTGCGCCCGCTGCGAATGCCCTGATAACAGCCGCACAGCGAGATGAGTATGCCGAAGACCAGGGCGTGCAGCAGGCCTATCCAGACGTAGCTCATCTTCATGAAGCCGAGGGCGTTATCCATGTAGGCGGCAGGGGTGATATCCAGCATGAGTACACCCACGAGGAAACCGCCTGCTATACCTGCGATGTCGGAATAGATGGTGAGCAGAGGTGTCATTATCGCGAGGCCGAGCACGCGCGGCAGGACGAGAAAGTCCATGGGGGAAATGCCGAAGCCGGTGAGGGCGTCCACTTCCTCGTTCACCTGCATACTGCCTATGACGGCGGCAAAGGATGCCCCGGTGCGCCCGGCCAGAACGATGCCCGTGAGTACCGGGCCCATGACGCGGACCATGGACACGCCGACAAGCGAGGCGACGTAGATCTCGGCACCGAAAAGTTTGAGCTGCATGGAGCTGACGAAGGCGAGGATGAGTCCCAGCAGAAGGCTGGTGAGCGTGACGATGGGCAGGGCGTCTGCGCCGCATTCCCGGAAGACGTTCCAGAGGTCGCGGCGGCTGAAGGAGGCGCGGCCCGAGCAGAAACGCAGGAGGCTCTGTGTGACCTCTCCCATGAATTCCAGCACGTTTCGAGTGATGCCTGGCACGGCGACGACCTTGCCGCCTATCATTTCCAGAAAGCCTTCATCGTGCTGCCCTCTGGCCTGATCGCTGGGGGCTACGGCCAGCGCCATATCCAGCATGGGCGCCATGCCGTCGGGAAGGGCGCTTACATCCACACGCAGTCCGAGCCGGGCGGCTTCTCTGGCCACAGCGTTGAACGCCGCAAGGAGCAGACTGTCCCAACTTTCGAGGTCGCGGGCACGGAATTCGACGGTGGAAGCGCCTTCCAGCTCTGCCAGAGCGGCATCCATGAGCGCTCCAGCAGGCGAAGCCGAGCCTGAGAACTCTGCTCGTTCCCAGCGGCCCGAAGCGGAAACGATGAGCGTTCCCTGCTCTTTCCAGATGTTGAATTCTGCCTGCATGGCTCCCCGCGCGGTGTGGAGTTTCGGGTGATGTCCGAGATGGTCCTATACCTTACAACAGACGATGGATAAAGAAAAGAACTATCAATTTACGGATAAGTGATCTGCGCAGATTAAAAAGAACAGGGGAGGGTTTCCCCTCCCCATGTCAGGTGTCGGAATCTTGCAGGATCAATCCATGTGCATGGCGGCGCGCACCAGTTCCATGGTGTCCTTCACGGACTTCGCGGCGCGTTCGCGGCCGGCGGCAAGCACTTCTTCCACGAGGCCGGGCTTGGCGAGGATGGCGGCGCGGCGTTCGTGCAGGGGTTCGAGGAAGTTCTGAAGGTTCTGGAGGAACATCTTCTTGCAGTTCACGCAGCCCATGGTGGCCTTGGTGCAGCCTTCGCGCACTTCGGCCTGAGCTTCAGGACTGGCCAGGAGCTTATGGTAGGGGAAGAGGTTGCACACGTCAGGATTGCCCGGATCGCTCTTGCGCAGGCGGGCCGGGTCGGTGAACATGGTCTTGATCTTGGGCGTCAGGTCTTCCAGCGTATCCTGAAGGAAGATGCCGTTGCCGTAGCTCTTGGACATCTTGCGTCCGTCGAGGCCGGGGCACTTGGCGGCGGGGGTGAGGCGGGCTTCAGGTTCAGGGAACACCTGCGTGTTATACATGCCGTTGAAGCGGCGGACGATCTCGCGGGCCAGTTCGAGGTGGGGCTGCTGGTCCTGACCGACCGGCACCCAGCGAGGACGATGCTGGATGATGTCGGCCGTCATGAGTACGGGGTAGCCGAGGAAGCCGTAGTTGCCGAGGTCCTTGTCGGTGATCTGCTGTTGCTGTTCCTTGTAGGTGGGGCAGCGTTCCAGCCAGCCGAGGGGGGTGATCATGGAGAGCATGAGGTGCAGTTCTGCGGTCTCCTTGATGTCGGACTGGCGGTAGATGGAGCATTTTTCGGGGTCGAGCCCGGCGCTCATCCAGTCAACGACCATGTCGCGCACGTACTGGGGCAGTTTGGAAGTATCAGCATAGTTGCTGGTGAGGGCATGCCAGTCGGCAACGAAGAAAAAGGCTTCGTAGTCATTCTGCATGTCGATCCAGTTCTTGAGGGCGCCGAAGTAGTGGCCGATGTGAAGAGGGCCGGTGGGGCGCATGCCCGAAACGGTGCGATTGTTCGCCGTCATGGCGTTTCTCCTGATGAGGGGGATGGGGTTGAGGATATCAGATACCGAAGAGTTTCAACGTGATGTTCCAGGAACCGCGGATGAGCGGCAGAAGGATGGAACTCATGAGTCCGCTGGCGAGCAGGACTACGACGATGAGGAAGCCGTAGCGTTCTATGCTGCTGAACCAGAGCGCGGCACGGCGCGGGAGCAGACCTTCCAGGATATGGCCGCCATCCAGCGGGGGGATGGGGATGAGGTTGATCCACGCCAGCGTGAAGTTGGCGATGATGCCTACCTGGAACATCTGGAGCAGATATTTGCCCACAGGATTGTAGAGCAGGAAGCTGTCCGGCGCGAAGAGCAGAAGGCGCAGCGCGGCGGCAAAGGACAGCGCCAGCAGGATATTGGTCAGCGGGCCTGCGGCGGTGACGAACAGCATATCCTTGCGGGGATTGCGGAAATAGCGGGGATTGATGGGCACGGGCTTGGCCCAGCCGAACACGAAGGGGCTGAACAAAGCCGTGAACACGAACATGCCCATGCCCATGGGGTCGATATGCGGAACAGGGTTCAGCGTGAGACGCCCGAGCATGTAGGCCGTGGGGTCGCCGCGTCTGAGGGCGGCCCATCCGTGCGCCACTTCATGCATGATGATGCCGAGGAGGACTGGTACGAAGGAAACCGCAAGACGGGTGATGCTTTCAGAGATGTTTTCGAACATGGTGACATCGGTTACCACATTTAAAACGGCTGTGCAAGGTTACGGGAACGGCAGACGCAGGCGGGGCAGAGGGGAAAGGATGTATTCAAAGTGCGTTCCGGTGCCGTTTGCCCCAGATGCGTACTCGACAAAGTCCGGACTATTGGGCATGATAGCGAATCGACCTTATCCGTTTATAACGGCATACCCGAGGAGTTTGTATGCTCGGTCCTATAGTCCGCTCTCTGCTGAAACTTTTTTATCGCGTGGAACTGCGCGGCCGCGAGAATTTCGAGGCTGCCGGTGAACGCACGCTCATCCTGCATAATCCGGGTTCCATCATCGACCCTCTGCTCATCGCCGCAGTGCTGCCGCATCGCGTGACCCTGCTGGCGGACAAGGCTTTCGAGCATAAATGGTGGATGCGTCCGCTCTGTTCGCTCACCGATACGGTGTTCATCGACTATGCCAGCCCCGCAGCAACGGTGAACCTCGTCCGCGCCCTCGTGGAACATAAGCGCTGTATGATGTTCCACAGCGGCCGCCTCGATAACGACACCGCCTATACCAAAGCGCTGGAGGCCGCCGGCCTCATGGCGGAGAAGGCCGGTGCCACACTGCTGCCTGTGCGTATCGATGGTGCGGCGCTCTCCATCTTCTCCTATCTGCGCCACAAAGTGCGCCGCCGCTGGTTCCCCCGGGTGACGGTCACGGTCACGGAGCCGCAGAAGCCTGATGTGCAGACCGATCTTCCTGCTCGCGAACGTCGCCGCCGTATGGCGGTCCGCCTCTATTCGGTGATGACGGAACTGGAATACCGTACCACTATGGACCGCCGCAACATGGTGCAGCTCCTCATGGACACCGTGGCTCGTTGCGGCCGCAAGTTCCCCATCGCCGAAGATCAGGACCGCAAGGTACTCACCTACGGAAATCTGCTTCTCAAGATGTCTGTTCTGGGGCGTGCCTTCCATCGTATCTTCAAGGATGAGGAGCGTGTAGGCTTCCTGCTTCCCACCTCTCTGCCGGGCCTCGTGGCCTTTTTCGGTCTGCATAGCAAGGGGCATGTTCCCGCCATGCTGAACTTTACGGCAGGCTCTTCCGCCGTGGTCTCCTGCTGTCATACCACGCAGCTGACGTCCGTCCTCACATCCCGCCGTTTCCTCAAACTCGCCGAACTCGGCGCTCTGGAAGACGCGAAAAAGGGCAAGGGCGCCCAGGCCTCGCGCAAATTCTCCGGCGCCATCGTCCTCACCGACGGCGCGGACAACCGACGCCTGAACCACGCACCCGACAGCCGGGCCAAAGACGCCCTGGAGGCCCTGGACGCGCCGATCTC
>JAFWYI010000116.1 GCA_017522745.1 Mailhella sp. | reverse complement strand
TGCATAACAACGGCAAGGCCAAAGTGCGGGCGGCTCGTGCTGAGGCCGAAGCCGCTAAAGGTGGAAAGTAGCCATGCCTGTGGTCACCATCCATACGGACGGTTCCTGCCTTGGTAATCCCGGTCCCGGAGGCTGGGCTGCCGTGCTGACCTGCCCGCGTGCCGACGGTTCCGTGGCGCGCCGCGAGATGAGCGGAGGCTTTTCCCGCACCACTAACAACCGCATGGAGATACTTGCCGTTCTGGAAGCTCTGGCCGCGCTCAAAGTGCCCTGCGAAGTGGAACTCTACACGGACTCGCAGTACGTGGCCAAAGCCATCAAGGATCGCTGGCTCATCAACTGGCAGAAGAACGGCTGGGTGAACTCCGCCAAGAAGCCGGTGAAGAATCAGGATCTGTGGAAGCGTATGCCGGCCCTCCTTACCCGCCATCAGGTGCATTTCCACTGGCTGAAAGGGCATGCCGGACATGCCGAGAACGAGCGCTGTGACGAGCTTGCCCGGGGCGAGGCTTCCAAAAAGGGCCTGCCTGCGGATGAAGGCTTTGAAGAATGATATCCAGTTGGAAAGGCTCCTTCGGGGGCCTTTCGTTTAACTGGCAGAGGGGCTTCTTGTTTCCTGCCTGCCCTTGTGTTATTTCTTCGTCATGACCAGAAAGGAATGGAAGATACAGGCCACTCGCCGACTTGAAGGGACAGATGCCCCCGCGCTTACGGCTCAGCTTCTGATGTGTCAGGTGCTGGGCGTCGATAGAGTGGCGCTCGTCGCGCACTCCGAAGTCCCGGTCCCTGCCGAGGCGGAGGAGCGCCTTGAGGCCATGCTGGCACGGCGTATGGCTGGTGAACCTCTGGCCTATATCCTTGGCGTGCGCGAGTTCTACGGCCGCGATTTTGCTGTGGACAGGCATACGCTCATCCCCCGCCCGGAGACCGAGCATCTCATCGAGGAGGCGCTCGCCTATTTTGACAGGCGAGGTGAGGGGCATGCGGCCCTGCGCTTTGCAGACCTTGGAACGGGCAGCGGCTGTATAGCCGTCACGCTGGCTGCGGAACGCCCCTCATGGCGAGGCTGTGCCGTGGATATTTCGGAAGGAGCGCTGGCAAAAGCCCGCGCCAATGCCCGGGAACACGGCGCCGAGCTGGAATTCCTCCATGCGGATTTCACCCAAGCCCTGCCGTTTGCGGAGGCGAGCTTCGACCTCGTGGTGAGCAACCCGCCTTACATCAGTGAAGAGGAATACGCCGGGCTGGATGCCGGAGTGAAGGATTTCGAGCCACGCACAGCGCTGGTTCCCGGCCCTGAAGGCATGGAACACCCCCGGGCCGTGGAAGAGGCGGCGCGCCGCCTGCTCAGGCCGGGAGGGCTTTTTCTCATGGAACATGGCTGGCTTCAGGGCGAAGCCTGCCGCGCGCTCTGTTCCAAGCGTTTCTGGACCGATGTTCATACCGGGTGCGATCTGGCCGGACGTGACAGATATCTCGTCGCCATCCGCACACCTGAAGCATAAATCCCCATGTGGGGCGAGGCGGGCATGATGCCTGCCGCGATATCGAGGAGTATAACATGCCGCAGAAGACTCTGAACGGCTCTGTGATATGCACCGGCGTTTCTCTTCATGCTGGAACGCAGGTCAGTATGGAATTCAAGCCCGCGCCGGCCGACACCGGTATCGTGTTCCATGTGCATGGCGACGAGGGCGTTCGTCAGCTCGCACTGCACCCTGAGGCCGTAAGCACGACGGAACTGGCGACTACCATCAGCGATGGCGTGGTGAGCGTTTCCACTATCGAACACGTACTGTCGTCGCTGCGTGCGCTGGACATCGACAATGTGGAGATCCATGTGGTGGGCTGTGAAGTCCCGCTGCTGGACGGTTCTGCCAAACTCATCATCGAAGCGCTGGACAAGGCCGGCATCGTGGAGCTGGACGCCCCCCGGAAGATGCAGCGCGTGACCCGTGAGTATTCGCTGGAACAGAACGGGAAGTCCATCGCCGTGGCCCCCTACGAAGGTTTCCGCGTGGATTACACCATCCGTTTCCCGCATCCTGTCATCGGTGAACAGCGCTTCGTGCTGGACATCACGCCGGAATCCTTCCGCGAACACATAGCCAACGCCCGCACCTTCGGTTTCTTCCGTGAAGCCGAGTACCTGCGTTCGCGCGGTCTTGCCCGCGGCTGTTCGCTGGATAACGTCATCGTGCTTGATGATAATGGCGTGATGAACGAAGGCGGACTGCGCTTCAGCGATGAATTCGTGCGCCATAAGATACTTGATTTCATCGGCGACATGGCCATGCTCGGCAAGCCTATGCTCGGCTCCTTTACGGTGACCTGTTCCGGGCACGCACATAACAACGCATTCCTGAGACAGCTCGTACAGCTGGAAGGTGCGCTGGAAGACGTGGAGCGCTGATAGGACGAAGGACGCAGTTTTCGAAAGGAGACTGCGTTTTTTGACAGTTCTGCCATACGGCGGCTTCAGTGCTTTACGCATGCGTATATAAGGCATACAGTGTGGAATCGTTCATCATTCCATAAAAGCAGGTAGCGTTATGTCACTTTTTTCCGGCCTTCCAGACTCCAAGAGAAATATCCTTCTGTTCATGGCGTTGCTGAACTTCGGTTCAACAGTCGCCTTCCAGGGGTGGTCCATGCTCTACAACAACTTCGTTGTGGATGAGGCCGGGATGAACGCCGCCCAGAGCGGTTTTGTTCAGGGACTGCGCGAAGTGCCCGGTCTGCTGGGCTTTACCCTTATTTTTTTTCTGTTCTTCATGAAGGAACATCGCTTTGCGGCGTTCAGCGTCATCGCGGCCGGTCTGGGGACCATGCTCACAGGCATGTTCCCTTCGTTCGGTCCGATCATCTGCACAAGCATGCTCATGTCC
>JAFWYI010000115.1 GCA_017522745.1 Mailhella sp. | reverse complement strand
GTCCACCCCAGCGAGACCATCGAAGTGCCCGGCGTGGGTGGTCGCCCTCCCCGCACTATCGAACGCCGCATCCTGGCCGAGATATGCGAACCCCGCATGGAAGAACTGCTGGCCCTCATCTATCAGGAAATGGAAAACTCCGGCCTGATGAGCCAGCTCGGCGCAGGCATAGTGCTGACCGGTGGTGCGTCTCTCATCCCCGGTTGTGTGGAACTGGCCGAAGAAATTTTCCAGATGCCCGTGCGTCTCGGCTATCCGCTGAACGTGGGCGGCCTCAAGGATGTCATCAACAATCCCAAGTACGCCACGGCTGTTGGTCTGCTCGTCTACGGAGCGGAACAGGAAGACAGCCACGGCCGTGATCCTATCGAGCCTGAAAGCGACAAGGAAGACGGTCTTTTCCAGCGCATCTGGAGCAGCATGAAGCGCTGGTTCGGCGACGTTCGCTAAACTTACGTTGAAATTCGGAGATATACGCCATGGAAATGATCATCGACACTGATCAGTCCGCCAAGATAAAAGTCATCGGCGTCGGCGGCGGCGGTGGCAATGCCGTCCAGAACATGATCGACTCCGGCCTTGAAGGCGTGTCCTTCATCTGTGCCAACACCGATATGCAGGCCCTCTCCCGCAACAAAGCCGATGTGCGCATCCAGATCGGCAAGCAGCGTACCCGCGGCCTCGGCGCTGGCGCCAACCCCGAAGTGGGCCGTGAAGCCGCTGAAGAGGATATCGAAGAGATCCGTAACGCCATCGGCGATGCCGACATGGTGTTCGTCACTGCCGGCATGGGCGGCGGCACCGGCACCGGTGCGGCTCCTGTGGTGGCCAAGGTCGCTCGTGAAAAGGGCGTGCTCACCGTGGGCGTAGTCACCAAACCCTTCCCCTTCGAAGGACCCAAGCGTATGAAGGCCGCTCTCGCCGGCATCAACGCTCTGCGCGAACACGTGGACAGCCTTGTCATCATCCCCAACGCCCGCCTGCTCGCCATCGCCCCCAAGAACGCCAAGCTCATCGAGATGCTCAAGAAGGCTGACGACGTTCTCTACGGTGCCGTGCGCGGCGTGACCGACCTCATCACCAAGCCCGGTCTCATCAACGCCGACTTCGCAGACGTGCGTACCGTCATGGCTTCCCGCGGCATGGCTCTCATGGGCGAAGGCCGCGCCTCCGGCGAAGGTCGCGCCATCGAAGCTGCCAAGCGCGCCATCAGCAGCCCCCTGCTCGAAGATCTCTCCATCACCGGTTGTAAGGCCCTGCTGGTCAACCTCACCGCCAACGCAGACCTTGGCATCGACGAATACAGCGACGCCAACTCCTACATCGAAGAAGCCGCCCGCGGACAGAACGGTGAAGGACCTGAAATCGTGATGGCCATCTCCGTCGATGAAAATTGCGGCGACGAGATCCGCATCACCGTCATCGCCACCGGTATCGAAGATGGCACGAAGCCCGCTACTGCAGCGAAGCCCGTGATCGTCAGCAAGCCTACCGAACCCGAAGAGGCTCCCCGCCCGCATACGAGAAACCCCAAGGACATCCTCACTCGCAACCTCGACGATACGGAAATGCCCGCTTATCTCCGTTATCAGGACAAGGCGAAGGATTATCAGGGCTCTCTCGACAGCTTCACCATCGAAGAAGAAGACAACCCCGCCTTCCTCAAAAAATAACCATTATAAGGTCGTCACGAGACGACCTTCCTTTTTTCCTCGTGAGGATTCCATGCGCCGTACCATGTCTCGTTTCCTGATCGCTCTCCTCGTCTGCTTCACGCTTGCAGTCACCGCCACTGCCGGAGATTTTCCGGCTTCCGGCAAGCTGAACTCCACGCAGGGCAACGCTCTTCTGGAACGCCACGCTGAAGGCGGACTCACCATCCTCGATGTCCGCACCCACGGTGAATATGCCGCCGGCCATTTCCCCAACGCTCTCCACATCCCGCTTGACGAACTGAGCGGCCGCGTTTCCGAAGTTCCGGCTGGCCCTGTACTCATCGTGTGCCGTTCCGGCCGCCGCGCCCAGAACGCCTATCACACCCTCGTGCGCAGCGGGCGCAATGCCGAATCCCTGTGGTTCCTTTCCGGCTTTACGGATTACTCCGGAGCGAAGCCGCGCTTCGTCAACTAAAACACTATGATAAGGCTCCTGTTCCCGCAGGGGCCTTTCTCTTTTAATTCAGTTTTCATACAGAGGGAATGAAAGGTATTTTCATCTGGCAACCATTCCTGCTGTCTTCAAATGTTTTTTATTTTAATGCCCCATCTCTTTATTGCCTTTTACTTGCATGAGGAATAGACTTTTTCGCGTTTCGACTTGCTGCCGATTCGTCACGTCTTTTACGAGGAACTTATGATTACGTTTCTTCTTGCGCTTCTGCTGATGACAGGCGGCGCACTGGTCACGGGCATCATCGCCCTGAAACCGGTCACCGCAGCAAGCAACAGAACTGCCAACACCATTGGCCCGGCCGTTGCCACACTGGCCTGTCTGCTCGGCGTCATCGGGCTTTTCTCCGGGGGCTGGACCAGCTCCGAAAGCATCACCGCTTCCTGGGGACTGCCCTTCGGCTCCTTCGCTCTGGGGC
>JAFWYI010000114.1 GCA_017522745.1 Mailhella sp. | reverse complement strand
TCCGCGAGGAGCCGATGCCCGCTTTCCAGCACTTCCACAGAGCGCACGGTCCCCGCGTCATCCAGAGAGACCCGCAGTTTCACCAGACCGGAGATGCCGGCTCGGCGTGCCTGAAAAGGATAGACAGGGCGGCTGAAATGCCGGAAGGCCGGGCCGCATGCTCTGCCGAACGGGACCTCTGCGACTCCCCCCTCCCCTTGGAGTTCCCGGGCGTTCGCGAAGGAAGCGGTCGCATCGCTTTTCTCAGCGGCATCGCTATCGCCGATCGCCGCCTGAGTAGAAGACACCTGTTCTTTCCGGGGCGTGATATTTTTCCCCGCCGCACGAAAGCTATTTTTTTTCGCGGACGGCGTATCCGCCTTTTTCTCAGAAGCGGTCTTCCGCGTTACGTTCTTTTTCTGAGGCGCAATGTTGTTCGCGGAGAGTGGCGCGGCTTTCTTGGCAGACTCGCCGCCCTCTGCTCTTACGTTTTCTGCCGCGCTTGCCCGCGCTTCCTGAGGAACAACGGAATCCGCCTCGGCTCGAAGAGACTGCGCCAGACTTTCGTTGCGTGGCGCGCCTCTTTCCGCTGTCTCCGTTCCCCGCACGCTCAACGCCATCAGCGACAGGCTGAGCCCCTCACCGTTCCCGCGCTCCTGCCCCCCGTCCAACGGCAGGGCATAGCCTAAGACCACGGCAAGAAGCCCGTGAAGGAACAGCGAAAGCCCCCCGGCCCAAAGCGCGGAGGAGCTTCGTGAGGAAGAGTATTCGGGGATTTCCATCAGAACTATTCGTCAGGGTGTAAAATTTCCACAAGCTGTTCGAGCCCGTCCAGAGCCTTCAGGGACGGCCGTGTATACAGGTCAGGATCGACCAGCCATATCCGACTTCTGGCCAGCTCCGGGGCCTCCGGGAATGTCGATGCCGGACGGCGTCGGGGCAGGTCTTTCGCCTCGCCCGGGGACATGGCGGAAACGAGGACCACCTCCGGCCTCAGCGTCGCCATCGCTTCGCGACTCAGCACAGGATAAAGGACATTGCCCTGAGCCGCAACCGCACATCCCCCACCGGCCCTTGCGATGAGCCGGCTGATGAACGTGCCCTGCGCGGCGGCCATGAACGGTTTTTCCTGCACCAGAAACATGACCGAGGGGCGGTGACGGCGTACTTCGTTTGCGATTCGCGCATCCGTCCTGTCCAGCCTCCGCGCTATCTCACGGCAGAGGTCAGCGGCTTCGCTCTTCCGACCAAGCGCTTCACCAAGGCGCATGAGTTCGCCCTGCAGGCTCTCGAAACAACGAACGTCCAGCAGGATCAGCGGAGTGCCTAAACTACGGAGACGCTGAAGGAGCGCAGGCGGCGTGCCGTCGCTCACGGCCACACACAGGTCCGGGGCAAGAGCTACTATCTTTTCGAGTGACGGCTGGTCGAAGCGTCCGACATCCGGCAGTTTTTCCAGCTCTGGTCCGCAGTCGCCGCTCCGGCCCACAAGCTGTGCACCTCCGCCAAGGGCCTGAACCAGTTCGGCCGCGCTGGGCGTAAGCGCGACTACCCGCTGAGGCACGGCCAGCGCCGTTCCCGGAAGCAGAAGGCTTACACAAAGGCAGAGGATACGGAACACTGATACCACGCTTTTTCTAGAATCTATACGTGAAGCCGCCATAGACGGCGCGCCCGGGCAGCGGATAGCCAAGCGTCACGGCATAGTAACGGTCGCTGATATTGTTCACACCGGCATAGAGATCGAGCGACTCCGTGGCATGGAACGTGAGACGTGCATTGACGACAGTATACGGCTCAACAGCCGTCGCTCCCTGCCTCTGAGCCCCTGTGAACCGGGCATTCAGGTCGAGCCACATCTTGCTAAAGCCCAGCCCTAGACCTGCCACCGTGCTGTGATGCGGAAGATACGTCACTGCCGTGCCGTCACCATTTTTCGTTTTCGTGAATATCTCACTGTTCAGGTACGGAGCCACTGTCACGCGTCCCAGCTCACCGCGCCAGGAAAGTTCCACGTCGAATCCGTTCAGGCGCTGGCTGGACACGTTCCTCCATGTGAATGGATACTGCCCATAATCGACCTCGATACGGTCTTTGTACCAGCTCTGGAAATACATCACTTCCGCCCGAAGCTCGCCATACTGCATCTCGAAGCCGCCCTGTGCGGTCAGGCACGTCTCGGCTTCCAGATCGGGATTCCCTACGTACTGCCCCCACGAGCTCACGTAGTTGCCCGTCAGGTTCACCGCCGTGGGGGCTACGAACGACGTTCCGGCGCTGGCCTTGACGCCCAGCCAGTCCGTAAGCCAGTACACCGTACCGATATTCCAGCTCAGATTATCATAGCGCTTTGTGCCGTGTTCCAGTGCGACGCCCTTGTTGCTTCGGATATGCCCACGATAATCGTCGTAACGCAGGCCGCCTATGAGCGAGGCCTTCTCGCCCTCCCAGCGGTATTCGGCAAAAAGCCCGGTCACATCATTGCGGGAGTCCGGCTGACCGATGCTCCCGCCGCCCATCTTTTCTCGGATATTCGCATAATCCAGCCCGGCAGAAAAACGGCCCCAGTCGCCCAGCGAAAAACCGGCCGTCATGCGCGTGCCCAACGTATAGGTAGTATAGCGGGATTCCTCAACGGAAATGTAGCGGTAGACGTTCCTGTCGCCATACAGGGCGGCACTGAAGCCATGCCCGGCATCGGTCTCATGCCTGAGTTCTCCGGAAACTCGGCTGTAGTGGCGGCCCACGCGATCGTCCGGCGTGAACCAGCCTGCTCCGCCGGGATTGCCGGTATCGTACACAGAACGATGCAGACCTACCAGATGCAGACTCGTTTTCTCGTTGCGATAGGTCAGCGTCGCCCCGCCATCGGCATCGGCGGCATGGCTGTTCGTGTAGCGGGAGCCGTCCCCTGTCTTGTAGTCCCCGGTTTTCGAGGTCTCAACACCGAGCGCCATGCCCCATTTTTCGGAAAGTCCGCCATGCAGGCCGGCATGCCCGGAAACGCTGTCGAAACGACCATAGCGCCCGCCTATCTCGCCGCGCATCGCGCCATGTCCCCGGCGGGTGATGATGTTCACCACGCCACCCATGGCCGATCCGC
>JAFWYI010000113.1 GCA_017522745.1 Mailhella sp. | reverse complement strand
TTCGGCTTTTTGTCAACTACGGGTTCCACCTCTGGCAGATAGCCGTGATAGGCCAGCGTGCGAGTGGCGACTTTCTGGAAGACCGGCGCGGCGATAGCACCGCCGTAACCGGTGGTGGTGGGCTCGTCAAGCATGACGTAGATAACATAGCGCGGATCGTCCGCCGGGACAATGCCGCCGAACGAGGCGAGGCGCTTGTGGCTGTATCCCTTTCCGGATTCGTGAGCCTTCTGGGCCGTGCCGGTCTTGCCTGCCACGCGGAGACCGGGGATGCGGGCGCGGGAGCCGGTGCCGTCGCCGTCTACGGTCTCTTCCATCATCTTGAGGACTTCGCGAGTCGTCTTTCTGGAGAAGATGCGCTGACCGGCACTGCTGGACGTGGTCTCGCCTTCCTTGTCGAGGATGAGGCGCAGAGGACGGAACTCGCCACCATCGGCAAGGATGGTGTAGGCCTGCAGCATCTGGATGCCCGTGACGGAGACGCTCTGTCCGAAGGCTGTGGACATGAGGTCGAGTTCGCTCCAGTCGCGCGGGCGGCGCAGGATGCCGCGGCTCTCATGGATACCTATGCCGGTACGCTGACCGAAGCCGAGTTTTTCCAGATAGGAATGGTACTTCTGAGCGCCCAGCTGGAGGCCGATCTTAGCAGTGCCGATATTACTGGACTTGGAGATGATCTCCGTGGCGGTGAGGTTCTCGAAGGAGTGCGTATCGTCGCGGATGGGGGCGTACTTCGTGCGCCACACACCTTTTTCGCAGTAGATGGTCGTTGCCGGGGTGACGATCTTTTCTTCGAGGGCCGCGGCCATGAGCAACGGCTTGAACGTCGAGCCGGGTTCAAGGCTGTCGCCGGCGAGGCGGTTACGGTAGACGGAGAAGGTGGACTCCCGGAAATTGTTGGGATTGAAGAAGGGGTACTGGGCCCATGCGAGTATCTCGCCGTTCTTCACGTCGGAAACAAGAACACCGCCCCAGCGCGCGCCGGAAGACTCCACGGCTTCACCGAGGACTTCTTCCGCGATGAACTGTATCTGCACGTCGATGGTGAGGGTGATGTCTTCGCCGTGCTGGTCCTCCTTCATATCTTCGTCCTGATTCAGGACACGCTCGGCCGCGTTTTTGGGGACGCGGTTTTTCACACTGCTGCCGCGCAGGCGGGAATCGTAGGCGCGTTCCACACCTTCGAGACCGTGGCTGTCCAGCCCGACGAAGCCGAGGAGCTGACCGGCAAGGTGACGGTAGGGGTAGACGCGTTCGTCTTCAGGTTTGAGCTGTATCCCCGGGATGGCGGCTTTCTGGATGGCGGCAACGGTGGAATCGTCCACTTTGCGCGCCAGCCAGACGAAGGCGCGGTTCTTGCGGAAGATAGAGGCAAGTTCTTCCTTGTCGCGGTCAAGGATGGGGGCGAGGCGGGCGGCGGCCTCTTTGATGTCCGTCATCATGCGGGGATTGGCATAAACGGACAGACAGGGCACGCTGCGGGCGAGGATGTGACCGTTGCGATCGAGGATGTTGCCGCGCATACCGCGGACGGTCTCGGTGATGGAATGCTGGTCATCCGCCATTTTTTTGTATTCGGGGCCATGCAGGATCTGCACCTGGAAGGCCTGTGCCCAAAGGACGAACCAGCAGATCGTGAAGAAGAAGGCCGCAGTATGGAAACGCTGCTTGCGGAGCCAGTTCCCAAAGGCACGCAAGCGCGAGAACAGCCCTTTGCCTGTGGGGGCAGAGGGCTGAACTGTAGATATGCGGCGATTTGCGCGATGCCGCCCCGTCTGGCGGGGCGACGAGGAGGAACTGTTAGGGCGCATAGCGGCTATTTTTTCCTTGAGGCTTCGAGTCTGCGGATCTGACCGGGGTCGGCCATGCTCATACCCAGCTGTTCGGCGGTCTTACCCAGAACATAGGGGGAAAGCAGGCTGTCGCGTTCCACTTCCAGTTTAGCCACATGGGCACGAGCGGCTTCGGCCTGATTCTGCATCTTCTGGATACTGTAGGCTATATCATTCGAACCGATGGAGATCCAAGTGAGCGCCATGGCGGACATGATGCTGAACATACCGGCCATGATGAAAAGGAGCAGCCAGCCGCCGAGATCGAGCGTGGTGAGACGAGTATTCATGACAGCTCCTTCTTGAACGGCGGCAGTTTTTCGATGACGCGGAGTTTTGCACTGCCGGATCTGGGGTTGAGGCAAAGTTCGTCTTTACCGGGAACGATGGGTTTTCTGGTCAGGAGTTTGACTTCGGCATGGTGACCGCACACACAGCGGGGCAGATGAGGCGGACAGATGCAGTCGGTACTCCATTCTCGGAAGCGCTGTTTGACGATGCGGTCTTCCAGAGAATGGAACGTGATGATAGCGAGTCGGCCACCCACAGCGAGGCGGGGAAGTATGGCGTCGAGAAAGCGTTCCAGCTGGCCGAGTTCATCGTTGACCACCATACGGATAGCCTGGAAGGTGCGGGTGGCCGGATGGTTGCGGGCCTGAGCGCGCCACTTGGCGGGGTAGGCGTGCCATACGATGTCGGCAAGCTGAGCCGTAGTGGCGATGGGACCTTCGGTCCGGGCATCCACGATGGCGCGGGCGATGCGGGCGGCCTGCGGGTCTTCGCCGTAGGATTCGATGATCTGGCGCAGGGTGTTCACGTCAGCCTGATTCACCACGGTGTAGGCGGATTCCATCCACGGTTCGCGGCCGGAGTGGGAGAAGGTCCCCATGTCCATCCGCATGTCGAGAGACGCATCACCATGCAGGGAGAAACCGCGGGAGGAAACATCGAGCTGGAGGG
>JAFWYI010000112.1 GCA_017522745.1 Mailhella sp. | reverse complement strand
CGGTCGTCGATACCTTCTATGGTCAGGATGAGCTGGTCTTTCCAGAGGCTCCATTCCCGGATGCGGACAGGGCGGGGGGCGAAACGCCCGGCACGGAGCATGAGGGGCTTTTCGAGCAGTTCAGGAGACTCCGCGTAATATTCCACGCGGATGGCACCCTTGATGCCATGCGGCTTCATGAGCCGGCCGAGAACGACAAGAGAAGAAGCGGCCATTATTCGAGGATTTCCAGCACGACGCGGTTTTTGGCCTTGGCAGAAACCGCGCCAAGGAGGGTGCGGATAGCACGAGCGGTACGGCCCTGTTTGCCGATGATCTTGCCAAGATCTTCCTTGGAAACGGAAAGTTCGAGAACGGGACCCTGTTCGCCTTCGGATTCGCGCACTTCCACCTGATCGGGGTTGTCCACGAGGGATTTGGCGATGTATTCCACAAGTTCTTTCTGCTGCATGAGAACCTCACGGCTTCTGCGAACAGTCGGCCCGCAAAAGCAAAATATTTCCCCTCAGATAGCATCCGCAGAGCCGATGCGTCAACGCATACCATAGGCAAAGCCCCGGCCTTGGAGGGAACAAGGCCGGGGCTTCAATTCAAAAGACTTTGGAAGATGGGAGGGGGCGGGGAGGGAGGCCCTTTATCAGAAAGGCTCCTTTTCTCCCCGATATCTCATCTTTCCATTATGCCCAATGCACGAGGCCGGTGCTGGTCGCGTGGTCCATGGGGTCGGCCATGGGCACGACGCGCAGGCCGTAGGCGTGGAAACCGTTGGCCTTGGCAGTGCAGGAGGCTTCGTAGGTGAACACGCCGTCAGCTTCGGAAGCGAAGGCGAGGTCGATGATCTCGGGCTGTCCGGTGAAGTTCACGCCGTCGGTCACGCCGAGGAGCATCTGCACGCGCAGTTCTTCCAGCTTCATTTCGCCGAGAGTGAGCTGCAGCTTCACGGAGAAGGGTTTGCCGCAGTACACGGTGTCACCATCGAGGCCGAGGACTTCGATGTTCTTGATGGAGCAGGTGTTGAAGCGGCCGGGCAGAGTCTTCTGCCATGCGGTGAGGTTGCGGGCCTTGGCCTGATGATCGGCGGCCATGGCGAGACCACGACGGGCGGCAGGCACGTAGATCTGTTCCATGTAGTCGCGCACCATGCGACGGCAGCCGTACTGGGCAGTGAGGCTCTGGAGGGAGTTCTTGGCCACAAGGATCCAGCCATGAGGCAGGGCGTCCTTGCCGCGCTTGAAGAACAGAGGCACGACCTTGTTCTCAAGGAGCTGGTACAGGGATTCGGCGTCCTCGTAGTCGTTCTGCACGGCGGAGAGGGTGGCGTAGGTGGCCTTCGGGCCGATGGTCCAGCCGTTTTCGCCGTTGTCGCCTTCGACCCACCAGCCGTCGGAGATGCTGAGGTTGATGCCGCCGTTCACCGGTACCTTTTCACCGGAAGTGCCGGAGGCTTCGTGAGGACGACGGGGGTTGTTCAGCCACACGTCGCAGCCGCGGGACAGCCAGCGGGAAACTTCGAGGTTGTAGTTTTCCACGAAGAAGATCTTGCCGAAGAAGCGGGGATCGCGAGACCAGCGCACCACATCTTCGATGAGTTCGATGCCCTTGGTGTCGGCGGGGTGAGCCTTGCCGGCCATGATGAGGACGGTAGGACGCTTGGGATCGTTCAGCAGGCGGGCCAGACGGTCAGGATCGGCAAAGAGCATAGTGGCGCGCTTGTAGGGAGCGAAGCGGCGGGCAAAGCCGATGACGAGAGCGTCCTGAGTAAGGCCGGAGAGCCACTGTTCGCGCTGATCGCCGGTGATGTCGGAGTAGGCGGAGCAGAGGGGCAGACGTTCGCGCAGAGCGTCGATGAGGGTCTGCTTCTGAGCGCGGCGGGCGGCCCAGAATTCGCTGTCCGGGATGTCCTGCACCTTTTCCCATGCGGGATCATCGGTGTGCAGGTCCAGCCAGTTCTCACCCACATAGCGGTCGAGCAGAGGACGGAAGGAGGGGCCCACGTAGGAGGCGGTGTGTACGCCGTTGGTCACATGGCTGATGGGAAGTTCGGCTTCAGCGAAGCCCTTCCAGACCTTGTGCCACATGCGGCGGGAGACCATGCCGTGCATCATGGAAACGCCGTTGGCCTGAGAGGACATGGTGAGAGCCAGCACCGTCATATCGAAGGTGTTGGGATCGCCGCCGTCCAGACGGCCGAGGCGGAGGAAGTCCTGCCATTCAAGACCGAGCTTCTTGGCGAATTCGGGGAAGTAGCGGCTCATGAGATCGGCGGAGAAGCGTTCGTTACCGGCGTCCACAGGAGTGTGCGTGGTGAACACGCAGGAGCTGCGGACGAGGGTCTTGGCTTCTTCGAGGGTGAGACCGTCGCCCTTCATGTGCTGGCGCAGGCGTTCAAGCACGAGGAAGGCGGAGTGGCCTTCGTTCATGTGCCACACGGAGGGAGTGATGCCGAGGGCGCGGAGCATGCGCACGCCGCCCATACCGAGCAGGATCTCCTGACGCATACGCACGTCGCGGTCGGCTTCGTAGAGGCGGGCGGTGACGCGGCGGTCGTCGTCAGTGTTTTCGGGCACGTTGGTGTCCATGAGGTAGAGAGGGCAGAGGCCCACCTGCACCTTCCAGATGCGGGCGTAGAGGTTGCGGCTGCCCAGCGGCACGGAGATCATCAGAGGGGCGCCCTTTTCGTCGAGCATGGCTTCGAGGGGCAGGTTGCCGGGATGGTTCTCGGGGTACACGGGGTTCTGATGGCCGCGCTGGTCCACAGTCTGCTGGAAGTAGCCGTTCAGGTAGAACAGGCCCACGCCGATGAGGGGCAGACGTTCGTCGCTGGAGGACTTCATGTGGTCGCCGGAAAGCACGCCGAGGCCGCCGGAGTAGAGCTGGAGGCTTTCGTGCATGCCGAATTCCGTGGAGAAGTAGGCCACGGGGCGTTCCATGTTCACGGTGACAGTGCCGTCTTCAAGCTCGTCGAAAATGTGGCTCTGAGCCATATATTCGTCGAACTTCTTGGCGAGGTCCTTCACACGCTTCACGAAGGCCTTCTTGGAGGCCAGTTCCTGAAGGCGGACGGCGGGGGTGTTTTCCACCATGAAGATGGGATTATGGCCGCAGGCTTCCCACAGCTCGGGGGACATGGATTCGAACATGTCCATAGCTTCGGGCTGCCAGCACCACCAGACGTTGGCGGCGATGTCGCGCAGGCGGCTGAGTTCGGCAGGAAGCTCCGAAACAGCGTTCAGCGTGCGAAGGAAGGGGATGGAAGAAGGACGCATGGCAAGTACCTTGGAAAGTTTATTCTTGTGGGCAGAGACGTGGCGGCGGGCATGAGCCTTGGTGTTGGCACCGCGGTATGCCTCCATGTAAAGCTGGAAGAATTCCTTCCAGTCGGCATGGGCAGAAGCGGCACGTACAGTGCGGCGATGCTGATCCAGCTCTTCGTCGGAGCAGGTAGCGTAGTGGAGGAGGACATTAGCGAGGCTGGTGACCACTTCGCTGTATTCCACGCCCTTGCGGGGGATGACGCCGATGCCGGGCTGGGGGCCGGTCTGCTGTTCGAGCTGGCGCACCCAGAGGCCGAAGCCGGAAAGGTCGGTGATGATGGTGGGCACGCTGTAGGCAGCGGCTTCGTGGGGAGTGTAGCCCCAGGGTTCATACCAGCTGGGGAACACGCCGAGGTCACAGCTGGAGAGAACGTCGAAGTACGGCATATTGAAGAGGCCGTCCTTGCCATCGAGCATGGCGGGCATGAAGACCACCTGCACGGGATCGTCGGCCGTGTTGTTCAGGCCGAGGCGGCGGCAGCTGCTCAGGATGGGATCGTTGGCGGCACCGTAGACATGATGGCTGGTGAGGAAGCCGTATTCAGGATGTGCGGCATCGGCCTTCACGGAGGCGTCGCCGTTCACAGCATCGGCGTTGGGGCCGGTGTGGCCGCCCATCATGAGCATGAGCGCAAGCACGTTCTTGCCGGAACCCTTGAGGGATTCCTTGGCCTGTGCAAGTGCGTCAAGGAAGAGATCCACGCCCTTGTTGTGATGTTCGTAGCGGCCGGAGATGACGAGAACGCGGGTGTTCTCGGGAAGCTCACGGCGCAGGAGCTTGTTCACAGGGGCCAGCATGGCGGCACGGTTCTTCTTGGCGGATTCACGATCCTTGCTGAAATCGTGGATAGCGGAAAGATCGAGGCCGTTGGTGGTCACGATATCGGGGGTGCGGCCGAGGAAGTAGCGGGCTTCTTCAGCGGTGATGCCGCTGACGGTGGTGAAGATATCCGCTTCGCGGGCGCTCACGGTTTCCATGGAGCATTTGGCCACGACATTGTAGCGGGAGGCTTCCTGAGAAGGAGAGATCTCGGCCATGCGGGCGTAGATGTCCACACCGTTGCCGCACATGGCGCGGCCAAGCACGGTGGCGTGGGTGGTGAACACCGTACCCATCGCGGGGGCAAGCGTCTTGAGCGCGAGGATGCCGGCGCCGCACATCCATTCATGGAAGTGAGCGATGCCATGGATCTTCTCACGAGCAGAAAGCACCTGATGGATGGTGGCGATGACTTCGCCGCAGGTGTAGCTGAAGGCCACAGGTTCGATGTAGTCCCAGCTGCCGGAGAGGGAGTCCACACCAAAGCGTTCCCAGAGCTGACGCAGGAGCTGGTTGGAGTCGTGGCGACCGTTGAAATCCACAAGGATGGCACGGGGGCGGCCCGGGATCTCCCAGCGGCCGAAGCGGCAGCGCAGATCCTTGTCCTGAAGCGGGTAGCGGATAGCGTCCCAGCAGGGTTCATCCGTTTCGGTGAACTCCGTGTTGTGCTTGGTGTCGGGGCCGATGAGGAAGTACTCGCCGTCAAAGGCGCGCATGGCCTGCTGCGCCTTGCTGGCAACCACTTCATAGATGCCACCGACCTTGTTGCACACTTCCCAGCTTACTTCAAAAAGGTGAGTGCGTGAAGGTTGATTCATTGAATCTCCATAAAGGTGATTTGAACACGACACCCCGCTCCACCCTTCGGCGCGGGTGGAGCGGGGGCAGTAGTGTTCGTACTTTTATTTTTTTACTGGCCGGCCTTGGCAAGCAGACGGAGGCGGAAGTCGGCCAGAACGTTCATGAAGTTCACGTACGCGTCCGCGGGGGTCTTGTACGGAGAGAAGTACTTATGCACGTCGCCGTCACCGGCGCTTTTGCTGCACATGTAGTAGAAATGGTCAGAACACTGCAGACGCTGCCAGTCCTCCCTGAGTTCAGGGTCGTCTATCTGCGAGGCAAGGATCTGACACTCGTAGAGGGCGCGGAAGGCATCTTTCTGCATGTCATTGCTGATCCATGCGGAAAGGTCGCGTTCGGCGTCGGCCCACGAGGTATAGTAAGGCACATCTATCCAGCCACGGGCAGGATAGCGGTCGGCCGCTTCGGACACGGTGAGGAAGTCGAATTCCGGGTCTTCCAGGACCTTGCCGGGCAGGGCGCGCATGAAATCGAAGATGCCGGTATCGGCCCACTGATGTTCACCGAAGGTCTCGTAATCCATGAACAGATTGATGACATCGCCATTGCCCTTCACGTTGTGCAGCCATTGAGCGAAGGTCTCGGCCATGAGCGGGTAGCCTTCCCAGCTATGGTCGGAGAAGCGGAACGCGATATCGTCCGAGAGCTTGTAGTTCTTGAGCATCAGCCTGATGTTCCCACAGCCTTCGGGATGATACACGAAGTCAGGGGTCCGCCAGTCGAGCACGTTGTCCACGCCTTCCGCAAGGATGACATCGTACCCCATATCTTCAGCCATGCGAGCGATACTGTTGCTGTATACCAGCTCGGTATTGCGGAAGGCGCGGGGCTTCTGTCCGAACAGTTCTTCCATGCGAGTACGGTGAGCGCCCACCTGCGCGCGGAACTCATCTTCGTTGAAGATGGCGGCGAGACTGTGATTGTCCGTCTCGTCCAGGAATTCCACGCAGCCGGTCTTCGCCAGAGCTTTGAAACTTTCCAGCACCTCAGGGGCATACTCCACGCACTGGTCGATGAAGGAACCCGTCATGGAGAAGGAAAGGCGGAAGTGTCCCTGATGCCGCTCGATGAGCTCCAGCAGGAGAGCGTTCATGGGCAGGTAGCATTTTTCAGCTACTTTACGCATGGTGGAGCGGTTTTTTTCCACATCTTCATAATCGTTGTCAACGCCTATGTCGAAGAAGCGGTACTGGCGCAGGCGATAAGGCTGATGCACCTGAAAGTAGAAACATACGGAAGGCATGGCCTGCTCCTGCGTTTAGGCGTTAGGACACACGTGGGAATACGCGTTGAGGATGCCATCTGCGGCGCGGTCCCAGGTGAGGAGCTGGAGGTCGGCCTGGCACTGACGCAGGCTCTCCTGAGCCATGACGGGGTAGTTCAGGCAGTCCATGATGCGGTCAGCCATGCGGCGCACGTCCCAGTAGTCCACGGTGAGAGCGGCAGGAAGCACTTCAGCACAGCCGGACTGCTTGGAAATGAGGATGGGCGCTCCGCACTGCAGGGCTTCCAGAGGAGCGATACCGAAGGGTTCGGACACGCTGGGCATCACGAACAGGTCGGCCATGGAGTACATCCGATAGACTTCTTCCTTGCCGCGCATGAAGCCGGGGAAATGGAACTGGCTGCCCATGCGGAGTTCGGCCACACGTTTCATCATGCGAGGGAGCAGGTCGCCGTTGCCGGCCATGATGAAGCGGGTGTTGGGCATCTCGTTGAGGACGAGGCGGGCGGCTTCCACAAAATATTCCGGGCCCTTCTGGAACGTGATGCGGGCCATGAACAGCACGCGCTTCTCGTTCCTGATGGCTTCGGGGATCTCGAAGGTGGGGATGTTCTCGTTGAGGAACGCACCGTTGTAGACGACGGAGACCTTGTGTTCCGGCACGCCATAGCGTTCCACAGCGATGCGCTTGGTCCGTTCGGAAACGGCGATGACATGGTCGGCGGCATGGAGGCCGTCACGTTCGATGCCATAGATCACGTCCCAGCCGTGATCGCCGCAGCGGTCGAATTCCGTGGCGTGCAGATGGGCCACGAAGGGCAGGCCGGAAAGGCGGCTGGCGATGGTGGCAGCGGGATAGGTCATCCAGTCGTGGGCGTGGATGACATCGGCCTTCTTCTTGGCGTTCTCTTCAAGGATCACGGCCGCGGCGGCGGTGGAGAAGCGATACACTTCATCCATGAGGTCTTCTTTGTAGCCACCATGGAAATGGCTGATCTCCGCGATCTCGTCCTCATTGAACATGGCGGCGTCGATGCTCTTGGAGTAGTCGTATCCGTAAGGATGCAGACGCGCGTTCACCGGACGCATCAGCAGATCGGTGAACTCGTCGTGATGCTGCTGATGGCGGACCTGCTCCACAGCCTTCTTGAGGGCGTGGGAAATGGGCACTCCGGAAGCAGAGCGGAGTTTCGTTTCGGACTGGCCGGCCTCTTCGGCCTTCATGCTGGGCAGGATGAAGGTGAGATCCACACCCTTTTCCGTGAGTCCCTGAGTGATACCGAGGCAGGCCGTTCCAAGGCCACCGCTGATGTGCGGCGGAAATTCCCATCCAAGCATCAGAACACGCATATATTCTCCCCTGTGTTGTCGGGTCGATGAAAGTGAGGCTCAGCGGGCTTCGGAGGCGTTCTTTTCCAACGCTTCCAGCCAGTTGGTCCATTCTTCCGGGTTGTTTTTCTTGATAAGGAGCAGAAGACGAAGGGCTTCGGCACAGCTCCAGGCCTGCGAGATGCAGCCACCTGCTTTATGAGGGGCGTCGCCATCGAGGATCTCGGAGATGCCGCCAAGGCCGGCTTCATAGAGATGATCGGTGAACAGAGGCGTGAGCGTGGTAAGCACGTCACGCACGGTTTTGGCGCTGCGGGCCGTCTTGACGGCGGCATCGACATAGGCGCCGACGGGCCAGGGCCATACCGTGCCCTGATGATATGCTTTGTCGCGTACGGACTGGGCGCCCTGACAGGCTCCCTTGTAGGCCGGGTCGGAAGGCGAGAGCGTGCGGAGGCCGTAGGGCGTGAGCAGATGTTCGCGAACACACTTCACCACGGAAGCCTGCATCTTCTGCGAAAGAGGAGAGCTGGGGACGGCTACCGCGAAGATCTGGTTGGGCCGGATGCTGTGGTCGGCTTCCGCGCCGGGGCGCCAGGTATCGTACAGACCGCCGCCCATGATGGCCTTGTCGTCTTCGGAGGGGCAGAACACGCGCACGAAGGCTTTTTTCAGGCGGGGCAGGCAGGACGTTTCGGCGGGAGCGGGCTCGTCGAATTCAGCGGCCAGTTCCTTGGCGAAGGTGAGGGCGTCGAACCACAGCGCGTTGAGTTCTACGGCACAGCCATGGCGCGGCGTGACGGGCACACCGTTGATGGAAGCGTCCATCCAGGTGAGCTGCGTTTTTTCGCTTCCTACGTGCAGGAGACCGTCTTTATCAGCAAAGACCAGCATGTTGCCGTTTTCATCGGGCATGGTGCCGGCCGCGAAGTTGCGGATGATGTCCTTCATCACGGGCCAGCAGAAGCGCTTGATGAAGCCCTTTTCTTTAGGGCAGGCCAGGACAAAGCGATGCACGGCCAGCAGATACCAGAGAGAGGCATCGGCAGAGTTGTAGGCTTCGCCGCCGAAGTTGCCCGCGCCGAGGAGGTTGGGCACGAGGCCGTTCTTAACAGTCCCGGCGATGGAGCGCAGGATGGCCTTTCCTTCCTTCACGCGGCCGGATTCGAAGGTGAGACCGGGCAGAGCGATGAGCGTATCGCGCCCCCAGGGGCCGAACCAGTGATAACCGGCAGGAACGACGGACTGTCCCGCAGTGTTCACGAGGAAGCGGTCGGCTTCACGGCGGAGATGTTCGAGAAGGGCCTCTTTGAATACAGGCTTGGGAGCGGTCTCGAAATGGCGTTCCCAGATGGTCTCGGGAGCTTCGGAAAGTGCTTCAGTGCCGGCGGAGAGCCATACGGGATGACCGACGCTCACGGTGGCAGTGAATTCGCCGGGCATGAGCAGATCTTCTTCGAAGTCGTAACCGCGTTCGTTTTCTACAGGGTACTGTACCTTGAAATACCAGTCAGGGGCGGTGCGGAAGGCAGGATACTGGAGCCCGGAAGCGGAGACCTGCATCACGAGAGAGGGGATCTCTTCGTCAGGCTGGAAGGAGAATCCGGTACAGGGGGCTGTGGTCAGGTCGAGGGGGCGCACGGAAGCCGCGCGGGCCGGCATGGCAGGATACAGATAATTGATGTTGCGACCGTTCAGCAGGGGGCGGATCGTGAGCGTCACACCTTCGAGGGCGCGGGCAGCCGGAGTGTCAGCCAGCATATAGCGCACGATGAGGCGGGAGGAGGCGCGATCAAGGATGAGAGAGCGATGCAGGATGACTTCGCCGCCTTCCTCATCGGAGGAGAGCAGGAAGGAGGATGTCACGCAGTCATGGGAGCAGGATATCTCTTTGAGGAAGCGCCATCCCTCAGGCCAGATGACACCGGGATGCACACGGCTGGAAAGCGGGACGTTGCGTCCGCCGATGGAGGCTTCGTCTTCCAGCGTGGAAAGGAGCATGTATCGCCCGGCAGGGGTCTGAGAGGCCAGCAGGCCATGATAACGACGGGTGTTGCAGCCATGAACAGAGCCAGATGCGTAATCGCCGCGGCTGTTCGTGAGAAGCCATTCCCGGCTCATGTTGCTGTTGGAGAGAGCCTGGTCGGGGCGGATACGAAATTCCATATATGATGCTTTGTCCTAAGGCCTGCCCGTCAGGAAAAATTAGGGACGCCGGGATCTTTTGCGTCCAGATGCCGAGATGGCAGTTTCTTCATAAATATGTGAAGAAAAGTGCGTACGTGGACAGTTCTCCAGAAAGAATACCCTGCCCTGCCTTGAGTGTAGCCTTTTTGGGCAACTATGGCAATCTTGAAACTTCTATGTTAAGTGCGAAGGAGCGGAGGGCATGATGATAATTCTTGCTGCGGATATTGGTGGTACAAATAGTCGTTTTTCTTTGTTTTCTGCGGAAAATGGAAGTACGTCTCCCTGCGGGAGCATTGTGATATCTTCTCGCGTGGAGAATTTTGCGGCGCTGCTGGACAAACTTTTTTCATGCTGGCCCGTGGAGTGGCTGGA
This sequence comes from Mailhella sp., assembly GCA_017522745.1. Taxonomy (GTDB): domain Bacteria; phylum Desulfobacterota; class Desulfovibrionia; order Desulfovibrionales; family Desulfovibrionaceae; genus Mailhella. The sequence goes on along the minus strand of JAFWYI010000112.1, from coordinate 220 downwards.
ATTGAACAGAGCCAACGTGGTGGTTTTTGCTGCGGCCGGTCCTGTACATGACGGCCGTATAGAAATGACCAACGCCGAGTTCGCGGTGGAAGAAGAGCAGTGCCGGAACTTTTTCCCGGATGCCAGAATCTGCCTGATGAACGATTTCGAGGCTCAGGCGTGGGCCTGCCTTTCTCCAGTTTTTCAGGAATCGGAACTTCTTCTTGCCAGCGGAAAGGCG